>NZ_JBFNXQ010000121.1:0-14779 GCF_041018925.1 Geodermatophilus maliterrae | reverse complement strand
GCGCGGGCCACCACGCCGCGGCGGACCAGCAGCCGGCCGAGCGCCGCCCGGTCGGCGCCGCGCAGCTGGGGGAGCAGGTCGAGGACCAGGTCGTCGAGCGGTGCCGGCGCGGCCTCCAGGCCGGCGAGCGCGTCGGCGCCGTCCTCGTCGTCGTCGAGGGCGGCGAGGACCAGCGGGGTCAGCTCGGTGCGGCGGCGCTCGTCACGCTCCTGCCGGCGGCCGCGGCGGGCGTGCTCGACCGCGACCGCGGCCAGCAGCAGCAGGACGACGCCGGTGAGGACGAGCGTGGCGACGACGGCCGCCGCCGACAGGGTGCTCACGCGCCGAGGCTGCCCGGGGGCAGGGCGGCCGTGACCCGGCTGACCAGCTCCCGCGGGCTGAACGGCTTGACCACGTAGTCGGTGGCGCCGGCGACGAAGCCGCGCTCGACGTCGCTCTCCTGGGCCTTGGCGGTGAGCAGGATGACGGGGACGCCGGCCACCTGCGGGTCGGCGTCGGCGCGCAGGGCCGAGCACACCTCCAGGCCGTTCATCCGCGGCATCATCCAGTCGAGGACGACGAGGTCCGGGCGCAGCTGGCGGGCCGCGGCCAGGCCGGCCTCGCCGTCGGACTCGACCGAGACGCGGGCGCCGAGACGGCCGATCTTGAAGGCGACCAGGCTGGCGATCGCGGGGTCGTCGTCGACGACCAGGACGTGGGTCACGCGGGGCTCCGGAGGAGGTGGGGGACGGCGGCCGCGGGTGCGGACGCCGGGAGGCGGACGGTGAAGACGGCTCCGCCGGGACCGGACTCGGCGCGGACGGTGCCGCCGTGCGTGGTCACCGTGTGGGCGACCAGCGACAGGCCGAGGCCGGTGCCGGGCAGGGCCTGCTCGCCGGCGTGCGCGGTGCGGAAGAAGCGCTCGAAGACGTAGGGCAGCTCCGCGTCGGGGATGCCGGGCCCGGAGTCGGCGACGGCGACGACGACGTCCCCGCCGTCCCGGGTGCACGCGAGCCGGACGGCGGCCCCGGCCGGGCTGACCGTCGCGGCGTTGGACAGCAGCTCGGCGACCACGCCGCGCAGCCCGGCGGCGTCGCCGCGCACCCACGCCGGGCCGGTGACGGCCGGCACCAGCCGCTGCCCCCGGCGGGTCAGCTGACCGGTGACGTCGGCGGCCGCGGCCTCGGCGACGGCGGCCAGGTCGACCTCGGCGTCCTCGGGCGCGGACAGCGCGCCGGACTCGATGTGCGCGGTGGTCAGCAGGTCCTCGATCAGCCGGCGCAGCCGCTGGGCCTCCCGCTCGACGGTGGCGAGCATGAGCGCCTGCATCGCGGTGAGCGCCCCGGCGTCGCCGTCGAGCAGCATCTCGATGTTGCCGAGGATGCCGGTCATCGGCGTGCGCAGCTCGTGCGAGACGGCCGCGACGAAGTCGCCGCGCAGCGTCTCCAGCCGACGCTGGTGCTCCGCGGCGCGCCGCTCGCCGGCCAGCGCCTCGGTGAGCGCGCGGTGGGTGGCCAGCTCGGCGGTGGTGTCGCGGAGCATGAGCACCAGCTCGGTCTGCACCGTGCCGTCGGGGGCGGTGGCCGGCACCGGCGGGGAGCTGGCCGCCGACACCGGGACACGGGTGCCGTCGGCGTGCCGCAGCCAGGTGTCCACGGCCAGGTCGGTCTGCCCGTGCAGCGCCCGCTCGACGAGGTCGGCGAGCTCGGCGCCGACCAGCCCGTCGGCGACCGCGGTCGAGGCGACGTCCCGGCCGAGCAGGTCGGCGGCCGCGCGGCCGGTCAGCCGGGCCAGCGCCGCGTTGACCCGGCTCACGGCGGTCGGCCGGGCGGCGGCGCCGACCAGCAGTGCCATGGGCGTCGGGGCGGCGTCGAACGCCGTCCGGAACCGCTGCTCGCTGCTGGTGAGCGCGGCGTCGCTGACCCGGGCCCGGACGACGTCGCGGCAGGTCAGCAGCACCGTGGGCGCCCCGTCGGGGGCGGCGAGCGGCGCGGCGGCCAGCTCCCACACGGCGGTCGGTGCGCCGCTGACCTCCGCGTAGTCGACGACGAACTCCGCCTGCTCGGGGCGGCCGGCCAGCGCGGCGCCCACCAGGGCGTCGACGTCCTCGGCGAAGGAGGACAGCACGACCTCGCGGACCGTGCGGCCGAGCACGTCGCCGGCGGTCAGGCCGCGGCGGGTGAGCCAGGGACCGTGGCAGAGGACGAACCGGTGGCCGGCGTCGAAGACGCAGACCGTCAGGTCGGGCACCTGGTCGGCCAGGGGGGGCAGCGCCGCCAGCCAGTCCGGCCGCTCGCGGCCGGGGGCGGTGGTCACGAGGCGCGCCGGAGGGGGGCGGCGACGTCGGCGAGCCCCGAGGTCAGTGCGGCCGCGGTGGTCGTGAGCCGGTCGGCGAGCCGGGCCAGGCCCGGGGCGCCGGGGGTCCCGGCCCGCTCCTCGACGGCGGCGGCGAGCGCGGCCAGCCCGTCGGCACCGAGGGTGCCGGCGCTGCCCCGCAGGGCGTGGGCGGCCGCGGCGACCGCCGCACGGTCGTCGGCGGCGACGGCCGCGGCCAGGTCGGTGACCAGGGCCGCCGTCCGGTCGCGGAAGGTGGTCAGCAGCGAGGCGCGCACGGGCGCGGCCTCCTCGGGGTCGACGTCCTCGAACAGCTCGTCGAGGCGGGCGCGGACGGCGGACAGGTCGTCGTCGACCGGGGTGCCGGGCGGGGCCGGCCGGGCAGCGGGGGCAGCGGCGCCGAGCTGGTCGAGCACGGCCTGCAGCTCCCCGGGGGTCCAGGGCTTGGGCAGGAAGCCGTCCATGCCGGCCTCCCGGTAGCGGGCGCGGTCCTCGTGCAGCGCGCTGGCGGTCAGGGCGACGACCGGGATCCGCGGCCGGCCCGTGGCGGCCTCCTCCGCGCGGATCCGCCGGGTGGCCTCTAGGCCGTCCAGGACCGGCATGTGGCAGTCCATGAAGACGGCGTCGTAGCCGCCCCGGCGGACCGCCTCGACCGCCTGCACGCCGTCGGGGACGACGTCGACGGTCAGGCCCTGGGCCTCGAGGGTGAGGCGGGCGACGACCTGGTTGACCTCGTTGTCGTCGGCGACGAGCACCCGCAGGTCGGCGAGGGTCTGGGTGCGCCCGGCCGGGACGTCGGCGGGCCGGGTCCCGGGCCGCGCCTCGGGCAGCGGCAGCTCGACGCGGAAGGTGGTCCCCCCGCCCGGCGCGCTGCAGGCGGTGATCCGCCCGCCCATCCGCTCGACGAGGCCGGCGGTGATGGTCAGTCCCAGCCCCGTGCCGCCGAACCGGCGGGTGGTGGAGGCCTCGGCCTGGGCGAAGGGCGTGAACAGCCGGCCCAGCTGCTCGCCGGTCATGCCGATGCCGGTGTCGGTGACGGTGAGGACGACGGAGTCGGCGTCGCCGTCCACGGTGAGCGTGACCCCGCCGGACTCGGTGAACTTCACCGCGTTGGACAGCAGGTTGCCCGCCACCTGGCGCAGCCGGACCGGGTCGCCGGTGCGGTGCGGGACCAGCCCGGGAGCCGGCGCGACGACGAGGGCGAGCCCACGGTCGGCCGCGGCCGCGCGCACCGGCAGCGCCGCCTCGTCGAGCACCTCGCGCAGGTCGAGGGCGACCTCCTCGAGCTCCACGGCGCCGGCCTCGACCTTGGCGCTGTCGAGGACGTCGTTGACGATCCGGAGCAGCGCGCGGCCTGACCGGTCGGCTGCCCCGGCCCAGGCGCGCTGCCGCTCGTCGAGGTCGGTGTCCAGCAGCGCGGTGGTCAGGCCGAGGACGCCGTTGAGCGGCGTGCGGATCTCGTGGCTCATCGCGGCGAGGAACGCGGACTTGTGCGCCCGGGCCTGCTCGGCGAGGCGGGCGTGCTCGTCGGCGCGGGCGCGGGCCTGCTCGAGACCGGCGATGAGGCGCTGCCGCTCGTCGCGGTGCAGGGCGATGACGAGCGCCACGATCCCGGCGACGACGACGTAGGACTGGGCCAGGCCCGCGCGCAGCCAGGGGTCGCCGACGGCGAAGGGCCCGCGGCCGACGAGCGTCATGGCGACGACGAGGACGCCGGCGAGGGTGACGTACCCGGCGGCGACGGTCGGGTCGAAGCGCAGCGCCAGCCACATGCCGAAGGGCAGCAGCGCGAACGCCAGCGGCACGGGCGTGTGGACGCCGAGCACGACGACGTAGGCGGCGGTGGTGAGCAGGGTGAGGCCGGCCAGCTCGACGAGCCGTCTGCGGCCCAGCGGCTCGTGGACGGTGCGCGGGTCGAGCAGCACGAGGGCCAGCGGGGCGAAGACGAGGATGCTCGCCGCCGTGCGCACGGTCCAGGTGCCCATGGCGGGCAGCAGGGCGGCCCCGTCGAGCAGCCACAGGCCCACCGGGCCGATGGCGGCCGTGGCCAGCGCCGCACCCAGCGCGGCGACCGTGAGCGCGCCGAGGTCGGTCGACCGGCGCAGCCGCCAGACGGCGGCGCCCCACCGGCGCTGCAGGCCGGCGAACAGCGCGCAGGCCACCACCGCCTGGACGGCGTTGGCGATCCCGAGCACCGCGGCCGCGGCCGGCTCGACACCGGTCGTGGCGTTGACCAGGCCGGCGACGACGGTGAGCACGGCGGTGTCGACCACCAGCCGGCGGCGGTGCGCCCAGGAGGCGGCCAGCCACAGCCCCCCACGGCTGCCGCGGGCCAGACGAGCGAGAGTTGGGAGCCCTCGAGCCGGGTCGCCCGCCCGAGCAGGCTCGCGGCCGCGTGGACGGCCGCCGCGCCGAGCGTGACGGCGGGCCAGGGCAGGCGCCCGGCGAGGCCCCGGGGATCCCTGGGGCGGCTGTGACTCACGGGACGACCATCGGCAGGGGGACGGTCGAGGTGAAGCGTCGTGTCCAACCAGATGACGAACTGCCCGACGACCGTCGCGCGCCTGTCGACAAGTGCCCCGGGGTGGATCCCACCGACCGGGGACCGGCGCACCCGGAGGTGGGACGACGGTCCGGGATCCCAGGGGCTGGTCCGCGGCTGGACCCGCCCCCGGGCGCGAGACCGGCGGTCTCGTGGCGATCAGCCGTCGATGGCCACGAGACCGCCGATCCCGACGGTGGGTGTCAGCCCTGGCGGGCGGCGTTGGCCTGGACGGCGGTGCTCACCCACTGCGCCAGCCCCGGCGCGCGCTGCTCGTAGTGCGCCGTGAACCGCTCGTCCTCGACGTACATCCGGCCGATGCCGGCGTGCATCTCCGGCGAGCAGTCGTAGAAGTTGCGGCTGATCTGCTGCCGCGCCTCCTCGGCGAGGTCCATGGCCTGCGGCGAGTCGGGCGCGACGCCGGCTCGCAGTGCCGCGGCCATCCGCGCCTCGACGTCCTCACCCTCGGCCTTGACCCGCACCCAGTCGTCCTTGGTGTAGGCGCGGGTCCGCCGCTGGGACTGCGCCCAGGCCTCGGTGTCGCCCCAGCGCTGCTCGGCCTCCGCCTCGTACTCCTCGGGGAGCCAGTCCCCGAACAGCTCGAACTTCTCCTCCGGGGTCAGGTCGATCCCCATGTGCCGTGCCTCCATCTCCTTCTCGACGGCCGCGACCATCGCCTGCGTCCGTCCCAGCCGGTCCTGCAGCAGCCGGTGCTGCCGGCGCAGGTGCTCGGCGGGGTCGGCGGACGGGTCGTCCAGCAGGGTCGCGACCTCCTCGAGGGCGAACCCGAGCTCGCGGTAGAGCAGCACCTGGTGCAGCCGGCCCAGGTCCGCCGCCGAGTAGCGGCGGTACCCGGCCGCGGTGCGGCCCGACGGCGACAGCAGGCCGATGCGGTCGTAGTGGTGCAGCGTGCGCACCGTGACCCCGGCCAGTGCGGCCACCTCTCCCACGTTCACGCGGTCCTCCCTCCCTGACGCCGTCGAGTGCACAGCCTGACGTCGCGTCAGGGTCAAGCACGTTCCCGGACGGCGGGGGAGCCGTGCCGGTGTGAGGATGCCGGGGTGGCTGCTCCGGACGACCTCGCCGCTGCCGACCGGGTCTCGCCCGAGGACCCCTTCCCGCGGCAGCGGGTGAGCGTGCGCGGGACGGAGATGGCCTACGTCGACGTCGGTGAGGGCGATCCGATCGTCTTCCTGCACGGCAACCCGACGTCGTCCTACCTGTGGCGCAACGTCATCCCGCACGTGCAGCACCTGGGCCGCTGCCTCGCGCCGGACCTGGTCGGGATGGGGGAGTCGGGCAAGCTCCCCGACCCGCACCGCGGCACCTACTCCTTCGCCACCCACGCCGCCCACCTGGCCGGCTTCCTCGAGGCCGTGGGCGTCGAGCGGCGGGTCACCCTCGTCCTGCACGACTGGGGGTCGGCGCTCGGCTTCGACTGGGCCCGGCACCACCCCGAGTCGGTGCGCGGCCTGGCGTTCACCGAGGCGATCGTCAGCCCCCTGACCTGGGCCGACTGGCCGGCCGACGCGCGCAGCATCTTCCGCACCATGCGTGGCGTCGACGGCGAGGTCGTGGTGCTCGACAAGAACGTCTTCGTCGAGCGCATCCTCCCGGCCTCGGTGCTGCGCGGGCTGAGCCCGGAGGCGCACGAGCGCTACCGGCAGCCCTTCCGCGAGCGCGGGGACCGCTGGCCGACGCTGGAGTGGCCCCGGCAGCTGCCGATCGAGAACGTGCCGCCGCTGGTCCGCGACGTCGTCGCCCAGTACGGCTACTGGTTGCGCACCAGCGCCGTCCCCAAGCTGTTCCTGAACGCCGAGCCCGGATCGATCCTGACCGGCCGCCCGCGGGCGCTGGTCCGCAAGTGGCCCTCGGTCACCGAGGTGACGGTGCCGGGTTCGCACTTCGTCCCCGAGGACTCGCCGCACGAGATCGGCCGCGCGCTGGCCGGCTGGATCCCGACCCTGCCCTGAGCCGTCCCGGCGGCGGCGGTCAGGTGTCGGCGCGGGCGCGGGCCAGGTAGACCGACGGCGGCACGCCCACCACGGCGCGGAAGTCGCGGCTGAAGTGGGCCTGGTCGAACCAGCCCAGCGACGCTGCCAGGCCGGCCAGGTCGTCGACCCCGCCGGCGTCGATCGTGGCCGCGGCGTCCTGCAGCCGGTAGCGCGCCAGCACGGCCTTGGGGCTGACGCCGACGGAGCCGGCGAACAGCCGCTGCAGGGAGCGGGTGCTGGTGGCGGCGAGCGCGGCGACCTGGTCGACCCGGACCAGCGTGCGGTCGGCGGCCATCCGCTCCATCAGCGCCTGCAGCTCCAGGTGGGCCGGCGCCGGGTCCGGGGCCAGCGGCGCGAGCGCGGCGTCGAGGACGGCGGCCCGGGCGTCGTCGTCCTCCTCGGCCAGGACGGCGTCCAGCAGCGCGCCCGGGTCGAGGCGGGGGTCGGAGAGTGGGGCGGTGCTGTCGCGGGCCGGCTGCCGCCCGCCGAAGGCGACCCAGCCGCCGGGCCGGAACTTCGCCGCCGTCACCCGGCCGGCGCCGACCAGGTCGACGGTGAACCGGCGGGTGACCACGCCGTGCAGCAGGACCGCCGGCAGCGCGACGCCGAACCGGGGCTCGGTGCCGGTCTCGACCGACAGGTTCACGCTCGGGTGGCTGAGCACCTCCGAGCGGAACGGCGGCAGGCCCGTCCGGTCCCAGCGCACCGACCAGTAGCGCTCGACGAAGGGTTCCAGCGCCGGGTGCACCGGGGCGTCGCGGCGCAGGGCGGTGACCCGGGCGGTCGCCGCGGGCCGCAGCACGCCGCGGGTCGTCGGGGCTGTCGCGTTCGTCCAAGACGCCACGGCCGGAGCGTAGGCAGGCTGGCCGACATGGCGATCACGAACGGCCGTCCCGACGGCTACACCACCCTCACCCCGTTCCTCGTCTGCTCCCCGGCCGGCGAGGCGATCCGCTTCTACGGCGAGGTGTTCGGCGCCACCGTGGTCAGCCGCATGGACGGGCCCGACGGGACCGTGCCGCACGCCGAGCTCGACCTCGGCAGCGGCCGGCTGCAGCTCGGCGACCCGGCCGAGCAGTACGGGCTGGTCGCGCCGGCCCGCGAGGGCGACCGGGTGAGCAGCTCCACCTGCATCTACGTCGCCGACGTCGACGCGGTGTTCGCCGCGGCGGTCGAGCGCGGCGCCACCGTGCGCGAGGAGCCGGCCACCTTCGTCACCGGCGACCGCTTCGCCTCGATCCACGACCCGTTCGGCCACCGCTGGGCGATCATGACCCGCGTCGAGGACGTCAGCCCGGAGGAGACCGAGCGCCGGCTGTCCGAGTGGGCCTCCTCCGGCGGCCTCTGACCGTGCTGGGCCGGCCCCGCGTCAGGGTCCCGCCGCGAGCCTGCGGGTGGCGGGGGGACGCGGGGTCCTTCCGCTAGTCGAGGGCGCGGCGGCGGAACCCGACCAGGCCCAGGACCCCGAAGAGCACCAGGAACCCGGCCAGCGCGGCGGCGCACAGCCCGAGCGGCAGGTGCGGCACGTCCGGCGCCATCTCCGCCCGCAGCGCCTCGCTGACGTAGGTGAGGGGGTTGAACGCGCACACCACCTGGAACCAGCGCAGCTGCTCCAGCGCCGGCCACGGGAACTGGGTGGAGCCGGTGAACAGCAGCGGGGTCAGCACGACGGCGAAGACGACGTTGATCCGGTTCGGCTTCACGAACGTGCCCATGACCATCCCCATGGACGCGCCGACCAGCGACCCGAGCACGAGGAAGGCGGCCAGCAGCGGGACGTCGGACCAGGTCACTGGCAGCGAGCCGAGCACCCACCAGCTGATCGGGAACATGACCAGCGCGGCCACCAGCGCCCGCAGCGTCGAGAACACGATCTTCTCGACGGCGACCAGCGCGGTGGGCAGCGGCGCGAGCAGCCGGTCCTCGATCTCCTTGGTGAACGAGAAGTCGATGACCAGCGGGAACGCGGTGTTCTGCAGCGCGGTGAGGAAGGCGGCCAAAGCGACGACGCCGGGCAGCAGCACGTCGGCGTACGTGGTCGACGTGAAGCCGAGCTCGGTGAGCACCTTGCCGAAGACGAACAGGAGGAAGACCGGCTGGAGCACCACCTGCAGGATGAAGGTGAGGAACTCGCGGCCGGTGACGAAGACGTCGCGCCACAGCAGCGCGGTGAAGGCCCGCCACACGCTGGGCCGGGCGGTCCGCGGCGCCACCTCGGTGGCCGGTGGGAGCGGGGCCGCGGCCCGGGTGGTCTCCGTGCTCATCGCAGCTCCCGTCCGGTCAGGCTGAGGAAGACGTCCTCGAGGCTCGGCTCGCCGATCCGCACGCCGGTCAGCCGGGCGCCGCGGGCGACCAGCGCCTCCGACACCGGGCCGACCGTCGTCGCGGCGTCGGCGGAGAGGTACAGCCGGGCCCGCAGGCCGCCCGCGTCGGTGACCGGCTCCACCCGCTCGGTCTGCGGCAGGGCGCCGAGGGCGGCGAGCACCGCCTCGTCGCTGTCGTCGGGTGCGCGCTCGACGTCGACGTCGAGGGTGGCGCTGCCCGGCAGCGAGCGGGTGAGCGCGCCCGGTGTGTCCAGCGCGAGCAGCCGGCCGTGGTCCATGATCCCGACCCGGTCGGCGAGGGCCGCCGCCTCCTCCATGTCGTGCGTGGTCAGCAGGACGGTCACCCCGCCCTCGCGCAGCTCGCGCACCCGCTCCCACACGAACAGCCGCGCCTGCGGGTCGAGCCCGGTGCTCGGCTCGTCGAGGAAGACCACCTGCGGCGCGTGCATGAGCGCCCGGGCGATGAGCAGCCGCTGGGCCATGCCGCCGGAGTAGTCGTCCACCTTGTCCCCGCCGCGGTCGCCCAGGCCGAGCCGGTCGAGCAGCTCGTCGGCCCGGCGGTTGCGCTCGGCCCGCCCGACGCCGTGGTAGGCGGCGTGGAAGACCAGGTTCTGCCGGGCGGTGAGCGAGCGGTCCAGGTTGGACCGCTGCGGCACCACCGACAACCGGCTGCGCGCGGTGACCGGGTCGGCGGCGACGTCGACGCCGGCCACCCGCGCGCTCCCGCCGGTGGGCAGCACCCGGGTGGTGAGGACGCCGATCGTCGTCGTCTTGCCCGCGCCGTTGGGGCCGAGCAGGCCGAACACCTCACCACGCGCGACGGTGAAGGAGACCCCGTCGACGGCGTTGGTCGGTCGGCCCGGGTAGCGCTTGACCAGGTCGGTGACCTCCACGACGGCGTCCATCTCCCGCGATGGTGCCACCCCGGGCGGGCACCGCCGCGTCGCTATGCCGAGAGCGCAGCCGCCGCCGCGACGGCGGCGTCGACGGTGGGGGCGGTCCCGTCGCCGGGCAGCGTGCGGTTGGAGAAGGCCTTCAGCCGGGGCGCCCAGTGGCGCATGGCCGACCGGTGCGGGTCGGTGCGCGCGAAGGCGCGGACGGCGGCCGGGTCGTCCCACCACGACACGGTGGTGAAGGTGCGGGCGAGCGGCTGCGCGCGCAGCAGGAGCGAGCGGGCTCCCGGGGAGGTGGACACCTGCCGGCGGATGGCCATCGACGCGGCGAAGAACGCCGGGACGTCGGTCGGCCGGCGCAGGTGCAGCTCGGTCACCAGGACGACGCCGGGCCCCTCCGCGGGGCGGTCGGCGGTCCAGGGCAGGTCGGGGATCACGCGCACGGGAACCTCCTCGGTCGGCGGCTTAACAGGTGTAAAGCGACGATAGCCCCGGACTTTACACATGTAAAGTCCGGAGGCGTGGCCCGCGACCTCCGCTCCGACCTGCTCACCGCCGCCACCGCCCTGGTGGAGACCGCCGGCTCGGCCGACGCCGTCACGCTGCGCGGGGTGGCGAGGGAGGCCGGCGTCAGCGCGCCCGCCGTCTACGGGCACTTCGCCGACCTGACCGCCCTGCTCGACGCGGTGGTCGACCGGGGTTTCGACGACCTCGTCGCGACGATCCGGGCGGCCACGGCGGACCTGCCCGACCCCGTCGACCGGCTGCGTGCCGGGTGCCGGGCCTACGTGCGGGAGGGCCTGGCCGCCCCCGCCCGCTACCGGGCGATGTTCGGCCCGCGGCGACCGGCCGCCGGTGCCCGCGCCTTCGACACCCTGGTCGCGGCCGTGGACGCGTGCGTGCGGGCCGGCCGCTCGGCCAGCCGGGACCCGCGGGCCGACGCCGCGCTGGTCTGGACGGCGCTGCACGGCACGGTCACCCTGCGGGCCGGCGGGCCGGACCTGCCGTGGCCCGACCTCGACGAGCAGGTCGACGCGCTGGTGACCCGGCTGGCGCTGGTGTCCCCGCCGGTCAGCGACGGGACCGCTTGACCTCGTACATCGCCGCGTCGCCGCGCCGCAGCAGGCTGTCGGCGGTGTCCCCCCGGCAGGAGAGGGCCACCCCGGTGCTCGAGCGCAGTGCCGGGCCGCCGTCGGCCGGGGTGGCCAGGGTCCGCTCGATGCGGGCGACCAGCGCACGGGCCACGAGTTCGGTGCCCGCGCCGGGGCAGAGCACCACGAACTCGTCGCCGCCGATGCGGGCCACGGTGTCGCCCGGGCGCACCGTGCCGCGCAGGACCGTGGCCATCCGCAGGAGGGCGGCGTCCCCGGCGGCGTGGCCGAGGGTGTCGTTGATCCCCTTGAAGCCGTCGAGGTCGCAGTAGAGCAGCGCCGCGGCCAGCCCGTCGCGCTCCTGGGCGCGCAGGGCCAGCTCGATGCGGTCCAGCAGCAGCGCCCGGTTGGGCAGGCCGGTCAGCGCGTCGTGCAGTGCCGCCTCCCGCAGCCGGGCCTCCAGCTCGCGCACCCGTCTCCGCGGCGAGGGCGTGCGGTGCGCTGTCGAACACGCACAGGGTGCCGACCAGCGCGCCGTCGACGACCAGGGGGCGCTGGCGTAGGCGCGGACCCGCGCGTACCGGCCGTCGACCCAGGGGTTGGCCGCGTGGACGGGGTCGGCGGAGAGGTCGTCGTGCGCCCGGACGGCGGGCGCGTCGGCGTTCATCACCGAGCAGAGGGACTCCTCGCGCGCCGTCGTCGCGCCGGGGAAGCCGTGCGGTGCGACCTGGTGCTGGGAGCGGTCGTCGAGCACGGTGACGGTCGCGAACGGCATGCCGGTGACCGCGGCGGCGATGCGGACGACGGCGGCGAGCTCGGCGTCGTGGTCCAGGTCCTCGACGTCGAGGCCGGCCGGCAGCTGCGCCCGCCGGGGGCACGGGCCGGTGGCCTCGTCGGGTGGCGTCGAAACGGTCACGGGAGGGGCATCGGCGGGCCCGGCCGGTCGCTCCAGCTCCTCGGCCGCGCGGATCCCCCGATCAGGTCAGGGCGCGGACGGTCTCGACGACGGCGAACACGGCGAAGACGACGAACAGCACCGCCGCGACCCGGCGGATGAGCGCGATCGGCAGCCGGTCGGCCAGCGTCTTGCCCAGGAAGACCGCGAGGCCGGACACGGTGAGCAGCGCCGCCCACGCCCCGACGAACACCGACACCGGCTCGTCGAACCGGGCGGCCAGGCCGGCGGTGGCCAGCTGGGAGAGGTCACCCCACTCGGCGGCGAACAGGACCCCGAAGGAGACGGCGGCCGCGCGCAGGAACGACGTCTGCTCGCGGGTGTCGGCCGCCTCCCCGCCGTCCTCCGGCCCCTCCGAGGCGCTGCGCCACAGCAGCACCGCACCGACGAGGAACAGCACCGCCACGACCCCGCTGACCAGCGCCTGCGGCAGCAGGCTGAGCAGGCTCCCGGCCGTGACCGCGATGGCCACCTGCAGGCCGAAGGCGGTGCCGACGCCGACGAAGACCGGCAGGGGCGCGAAGCGGGTGGCCAGCACCAGGCTGGCGAACAGCGTCTTGTCCGGCAGCTCGACGGGCAGGACGAGGGCGAACGCGGTCGCGACGACCGACAGGACCAGCACTCTCAGGACTCTCTTCCGCTCGGCACCGCCGGGCGGGAGCGGGTGCCTCCGACCGGCAGCGGTGCACACTGCTCTGGCCGAAGGTCTCGCCCACCCACGCCGGGACGTGGGCCCGCTGACCGGGCGGCCACCGCGGTGGCGCGCCAGCATGTCGACCAGCGGACGGGGGGCTACTCCCCTTCTCGGCCGCCGAGCCTAGCCGACGGGGTGCGAGAACCCCGGTGCGCGACCGGGTGAGCCCGGTTACCGTGCGCCCGTGCCGTTCCGTTGACGCCCCGTCCGCGACCCCCTCCCGGCGTCGGCCGGGCCCCTGGCCCGCCTCGCCGTCGCCTGGACCGCGCTGTCCGGGCTGGTGCCGGTCTATCCGCTGTACGCGCTGCTGTTCCTCGACTCGGGGCTGTCGCCGGCGCAGGTCTCCGGCCTGTTCGCCCTGTGGTCGGTGACCGGGCTGCTCGCCGAGGTGCCGACCGGGGTCCTCGCCGACCGCTGGTCCCGCCGGGGCGCGCTGGTGCTGGCCGGCGTCCTGGAGGCGGCCGGCTTCGCGGTCTGGACGGTGGCCCCGGGACCGGCCGGCTTCGCCACCGGCTTCGTGCTCTGGGGCGTCGGCGGGGCCCTCGTCTCCGGCGCGGCCGAGGCGCTGGTCTACGACGGGCTGGCCGCCGTCGGTGCGGAGGGGGCCTACGTGCGCGTCCACGGCGCGACGACGGCGACCGAGCTGCTGGTGCAGGTCCCCACGGCGCTCGCGGCCGGCGTGCTGGTGTCCGCCGGCGGCTACCCGCTGGTCGGGTGGGTCAGCGTCGCGGTGTGCCTGGCCGCGGCCGCGCTGGCCACCCGCTTCCCCGAGCCACCCCGGACGGGCGGGGACGACGAGCCGGCGTCGCTGCCCACGGCGGTGCGCACGGCCCTGCGCCGGCCGGGGCTGCGGCAGGTCGTGGTCGCCGTCGCGCTGCTCGGCGGCCTGGACGCGCTCGAGGAGTACTTCCCGGTGATGGCCCGCGACCGGGGCGTGGCGACGGCGGTGGTGCCGGCCGCCGTCCTGGGCGTGGCGCTGGCCGGGGCGGCGGGAGCGGCGCTGGCCGGCCGGGTCGGGCGGCTGCCGTCGCGGGCGCTGCCCGGTCTGCTGGTCCTGTCCGCGGTGCTGCTGGCAGCCGGCGCGCTGGGCAGCGGGCCGCCGGCGCTGACCGCCGTCGCCCTGGCCTACGGCGTCTACCTGGCGGTGCTCGTCGTGGGGGAGGCCCGGCTGCAGGAGCAGGCGCCCGCCGCCGTCCGGGCCACGGTCACGTCGGTCGCCGGCCTCGGCGTCGAGCTGGCCGCGCTGCTGGTGTTCGGCGCCTGGGCCCTCGGCGGGGCCCTCGCCGTCGCCGTCGTCTTCGCCGCGACAGCTCCCGTCGTCGCCCACGGCCTCGCCGTCCGGCGGTCGGCCGGCCGGCCGACGACCTGATCGCCGCTACCTGGCCGTCCTGCGGGCGATGCGGGCGGCGAAGACACCGGCGGCGTGGCCGTTGTCGATGTTGCTCACCACGATGCCGGGCGAGGCGGAGGTGAGCATCGTCAGCAGCGCGCCGAACCCGCCGAACGAGCCCGGCTGCCCGGTCGAGGTGGGCACCGCGACGATCGGGACGTCGGTCATCGCGCCCACGGTGGCGGCCAGCGAGGCGTCCAGCCCGGCCACCACGACCAGGCAGTCGGCGTCGTCGAGCAGCGTGCGGTCGGTGAGCAGCGGCCGCAGCCGGCTGCCGCCGACGTCGTCGACCCGCACGACCTCGGTGCCGGTCACCCGCGCGACGAACGCCGCCTCGGCGGCCACCGACGCGTCGGCGGTGCTCGCGCACAGGACGCCGACCCGGCCGCGCGGCTCGGGGATCGGGCCGACGGCGGCCGACATCGCCGCGGCGTCGACGGTCGTGGACGCGTCGTGCTCGCTGGCCAGCGCGACGAGTGTGTCGGCGCTCGCCCGCACGACCAGCGCCGGCCGGTCGGGGTGCTCGGCGCGGGCCTCGCGGACCAGGGCCAGCACCTGCTCGGTGCTGCGGCCCACGCCCCAG
>NZ_JBFNXQ010000120.1:0-14836 GCF_041018925.1 Geodermatophilus maliterrae | reverse complement strand
CGGTGGTCACGGGGTGGCGGCGGGCACCGGCGGCACCGGCTGGGCGTCCTCGCCGGTGCCGTACTTGCCCGAGGTGCCCTCGCCCTCGCGGCCCAGCGCCAGCACGGTGCTGATCTGGCCGGCGGGGCTGGTCACGTTGTCGACGGTGGAGACCGCCGCGGAGACCTGCGGGTCGGCACGGACGACGCCGACCAGACCGGTCTCCCCCGCCGACTCGGCGTCCCCGGCGACGACGGCGCCCGAGCCCGCGGCGTCCAGCGCGGTGACCAGGTCGACGAGGGAGTCGGTCCGGTCGGCGGCCTCCTCGGCGTCCGGGGCACCGGCGGTGAGCACGACGGCGAAGTCGGCCGGCGTCACGGCGTCGGAGTCCTGCGAGACCACGTCGAGCGTGGAGAGCCCGGCGAAGACCGTGGAGACGGCGGCGGGGTCGGGGGCGGGCGCGGCCGGGTCGGCCGGGACCATCAGCACCTGGGCCAGCAGCGCGCCGACGAGCTGGCCGGTGTCGTCGGTCTCGGGCAGCTGCACGCCGGTCGGACGGCCCGGGCCGGTGACGTAGCTCTGCAGGCCCGCCTCGCTGGCCGGGTCGCTGTACTCGGACTGGATCGTGATCTGCCCGTCGACCGTGCCGCCGGCCTCGGTCACCAGCGCGGTGACCTCCTCGACGGTGTCGGTGGTGACGTCCTCGGAGGCCAGCACGAGCAGCACGCTGCGGTCGGCGAGGGTGCCCTGCACCAGAACCGGGGCGACGGCGGACTCGAAGGCGTTGCTCGTGTCCGCCTGGGCCTGCAGGTCCTGCGTCCGGGTCTCCAGGGCCCGCTTGTCCTCCTGCAGCGCGGTCACCTGGCCCTGCAGGTTGTCCAGCAGCGGCCCGGACAGCTGGGTCGCGCCGATGACCAGGCCGAGGGCGATCGCGAGGAACACCGCGATCAGCGAGACCAGGTGGTAGCGGAAGTCGATCACGAGAAGAGGTTCTCCAGCCAGAACACGAAGCTGTCCCATTGGTCGACCAGCAGGTCGAGGTAGATGCGCCCGGCGGTGGTGACGGCCACGGCGACCATGATCGCCAGCAGCGCGGCGAGGACGAGCACGACCAGCGCGACGCCGGAGATGCGGCTGCGGTAGAGCCGGCTCACGCCCTTGGCGTCGACCAGCTTGCCGCCCAGCCGCAGCCGGGTGAGGAACGTCGAGGCCATGCCACCGCGGCCCTTGTCGAGGAATTCCACCAGCGTGGCGTGCGTGCCGACGGCGACGATGAGCTTGGCGCCCTTCTCGTCGGCCAGCAGCATCGCGATGTCCTCGCTGGTGGCCGCGGCCGGGAAGGTGATCGCGTCCACGCCGAGGTCCTGGACCCGCTGGAGACCGGGGGCGCGGCCGTCGGCGTAGGCGTGCACGACGACCTCGGCACCGCTCTTGAGGACGTGGTCGCTGACCGAGTCCATGTCGCCGATGATCATGTCCGGCTGGTAGCCGGCCTCGACCAGCGCGTCCGCCCCACCGTCGACGCCGATGAGGACCGGCCGGTAGTCACGGATGTAGGACCGCAGGGCCTGCAGGTCCTCCTTGTAGTCGTAGCCGCGGACGACGACCAGCACGTGCCGGCCCTCGATCGACGTGGTCACGTCGGGCACGCCCACGCCGTCGAGCAGCAGCGCGCGCTCGCGCTTCATGTACTCCATCGTGTTGGTGGCGAAGGCCTCCAACTGCGTGGACAGGCCGGCCTTGGCCTCGGTCATGGCGGCGGCGACGGAGTCCGGCGTCTGCTCGGTGCCCTCGGCGACGACCTGGCCGTCGGCGGTGAACAGCCGGTTGGCCTCGACGCGGACGTGCACGCCCTCCTTGAGCGCGCCGAACACGTCCTTGCCGACGCCGTCGACCAGGGGGATGCCCGCGGTGGTGAGGATCTCCGGGCCCAGGTTGGGGTAGCGGCCGGAGATGCTCGGCGCGACGTTGATCACGGCGCCGACGCCGGCGGCGACCAGTGAGTCGGCGCTGACCCGGTCGATGTCGACGTGGTCGATGACGGCGATGTCGCCGGGCCGCAGGCGCTTGGTGAGGTTCTTGGTGCGACGGTCCAGCCGGACGGTGCCGCTCACACCCGGTTCGGTCTCCTGGGCCCGGCTCCGTCGCAGGGTGCCGATGCGCATTGACGCATGCTCCCACGGGGCCCTCGGAGGGCTGCCGTCCGACGCGCATCGGCGACCACCTGGTCACGGAGAGTGTCCGACACCACGGACAGGGCGACACGCCCGGCGCACCTGCCCCAGCTGCCGCGCCGGGACTCCCAGGTCCGCTGTCTAGCGTCGTCCCGTGACACGTGGGGCTCCAGCTGCCAGCGTCCCGGCGATCCCGCCCGGGGCCGCGGACGACGCGCGGACGCCCCTCCTGCCGCCGGTGATGCGCGCGGTGCCCGGCGGCGCCGTTCCGGCACCCGTCCTCCCGCCGTCGGCCGCACCCGCGCCCGTCGCCGCCACGCCTGCCGCACCGCCGCCCGAGCCGCCCGAGCCGTTGCCCGAGCCGCCCGCTACCGCCGAGCCGCCCGTCGCCGAGCCGGCCGCTGCCGGGTCGCCCACCGCTGGTGAGCCGGCTCCCGGCGAGCGGGCTCCCCGCCGGCGCCGGGGCGCCGGGGTGCGCGAGCAGCGCCGACTGGAGACCCGCGACCGGATCGTCGAGGCGGCCGCCCAGCTGTTCGCCGAACGCGGCTTCGACGCCGTCAGCGTCGTCGAGATCGCCCAGCGCGCCGGCGTCGTGGAGAAGACGGTGTTCAACCACTTCCCCGTCAAGGAGGGGCTGGTCCTGTCCACCGACCCACCGATGCGCGCCGCCCTGCTGGGCGCCGTCGCCGCACGGCCGGCCGGCGAGTCGGTGGCCGCGGCCGCGGGGACCTTCCTCGTCTCGGCGATGACGCAGCTGGGGGTGCCGGAGGCCGCCGAGGGTGTGGCGGCGATGGCCCGGGTGGTGCGCGGCTCGCGGACGCTGCAGGTGCGCGAGCGGGAGATCCTCGGTGAGCTCACCACCGCGCTGGCCGCGCAGATCCGCGAGGAGACCGGCGCGCCGGCCGGGGCGGTGGAGCCCGAGCTGACCGCCTCGGCCGTCACCGCCCTCTACGGCCGGCTGCTGGAGCTCGCCCGCGACCGGGTGCTGGCCGGCGTCACCGGACCGGACCTCGCCGCGGAGCTGCGGGCGGCGGGGCGGCGCGGCCTGTCGCTGCTGCAGTTCGGGCTCGCGGGGTACGCCAAGCGGCGCTGACCCCTCGCCCTCCCGGACGACACCTCGGGTCCACCCGTCCGGCTGCTCCCGCGGGCGAACCGGCTCTGGCAGTCTCCCGCTCCGTGATCACCCCGAAGCGGATGGCGGTCCTCACCTGCGCGGCCGCCGTCGGGGCGTCGTCGTCCGGTTGCGGCTTCCTCACCGGCCTGGCGACGCCCGACGAGCCGGCCGCGGTCACGTACACGCCGATCCCGACCACCCCGCCGGCACCCGAGCCCGGGGGTGGGCGGCGCGGCCACCGTGGTCGTGTACGTCGTCGCCCGGGACGCGGCGCCGACGAGCGACCTGGTGGTGCGGCTGGCCCGGCTCCGCAACGAGGCCGGCTCGAACGCCACGGGTCCGTGGGACGGGGTCACCGTGGCGTCGGGCGCCTGCGCCGATGACGCGTCGGCGCTCTGCGTGCCCCTCGGCTGACGCGGGGCTCAGACCTCCAGCTGCAGTGCGTGCAGCAGCTGGTCGGCACGGTCGCCGGGGATCGCGGGGTCCCGCGTCAGCAGCGCCACGGCGACCATGTACTCGTCGTCGCCGGCCCAGCCGCGGCCCTCGGCGACGAGCCGCCGGATGTGCTCGCGCACCTTGGGCTCCCTGCTGTAGGGGCCGTAGTCCAGTCCCATCGCCAGGAAGTTGACCACCCGGTAGCCGAGGTCGGCCGCCGTCGACAGCGTGGTGACCGGGTCGGCGTAGCTCGCGACGGCGGTGATCACGTTGTCGTAGCCGGCCTTGAGCAGCTGCAGCGTCAGGTCGTTGCCGCGCACCCCGCCCCACAGCTCGGGCATGAGGATGTCCCGATCGGGCGCCGGGATGTAGGGCGGGTTGGCGATCGCCGTGGTCACCGGCTCGCCGCCCACCGCGTCGGCCTGGTCGAAGAAGTCGCCGAGCTCGACGGTGTAGCGGTCGGACACGCCGCGCTCGGCGATGTTGGCTCGGGCGCTCTGCACGGAGTCGGCGCTGATGTCGTAGCTGTGCACGCGCAGGCCCGGCAGCCCCGCGACGACGTCGGCGATGGCCGAGGCGTCACCGGTGCCCAGCTCGACGACCGGGGCGGACTCCCACCCCAGCTGCTCGCGGTACTGCTGCAGGAGCATGCAGACGGAGAACCCGTAGTGCGCCGACTCGTCGGCGGAGTCGAAACAGCTCATCGCTCGCCCCCGGCACGGTGGGACCGGGCGGCCGGGCGGGACGGGTTCGGGGTCGGCTTCGGCGCACGCACGAGGTCGGGCTACCCGTCCGGGGTGATCCACACTCCTGCGTTCCACCACCCGGTCGTGTGCCATCCTTCGGCCGCCGCGCCGCGACCGTCGCCAGGGCCGCCGGGCGCTCCCGCCCGGCCCTGGCCCGGTCCCTGCGCGCGGCTCAGTCCCCCTGCGCCGCGGCGGCGACGGCGATGAGCTCCCGCGCGTGCGCCTGGCCGGTGTCGCTGTCGGCGAGGCCGGAGAGCATGCGGGCCAGCTCGCGGATCCGGTCCTCGCCGTCGACGGCGCGGATGTCGGTGGCGGTGACCCCGGCGGCGGCGTCGGGGGACTTGTCGACGACGAGGTGGGTGTCGGCGAACGCGGCCACCTGCGCGAGGTGGGTGACGACGACGACCTGGTGCTCGCGCGCCAGCCGGGCCAGCCGCCGGCCGATCTCACCGGCCGCCTGGCCGCCCACGCCGGCGTCGACCTCGTCGAACACCATCACCGGCACCGGGTCGGCGCCGGCGAACACGACCTCGATGGCCAGCATGACCCGCGAGAGCTCACCGCCGGAGGCGCCGCGGTGCACCGGCCGCGGCGGGGCACCGGGGTGCGCGGCCATGAGCAGCGCGACCTCGTCGACGCCGTCGGGGCCGGGCTCGTCGGGGTGGCTGTCGATCGAGAAGGACACCCGGGCGCTCTTCATCGCCAGGCCGGCCAGCTCCCGGCCCACCTCCGCGGCGAAGCCGTCGGCGGCGGCGCGGCGCCCGGCCGACACCCGCGCCCCCAGGTCGTCGACCTCGGCCCGGGCGGTGTCGCGGGCGGCCTCGAGCGCCTCGAGCGCCTCGTCGGAGACGTCGAGCGCCTCGAGCTTCCGCCGGGCGTCGTCGGCCCAGGCCAGCACCCCGGCCAGCCCCTCCCCCGGATCGGCGTACTTGCGCACCAGGGCGGTGATCGCCGCGCGCCGGTCGAGCACCTCGGCCAGCCGCCCGGGGTCGGCGTCGAGGTCGGCGACGTACCCGGCCAGCTGCACCGACACGTCCGACACCACGGCGACGGCGTCGGCGAGGTCGCGGGCCAGCAACACCAGCGCGGGGTCGTCGGTGTTCGCCAGCGCCCGCTCCGCACCGGCCAGGGCCGCGGTGGCGTCCTGCGGCAGCCCCTCGGCGCCGAGGTCGCCGGTGACGTCGCCCACCAGTGCCATCCGCGCCTCGTCGACGGCGGCGCGCAGCGCGTCGGCGTCGCCCAGCCGCTTGGCCTGGGCGTCGAGCGCCTCGTCCTCGCCGGGCTCGGGCGCGAGGCCCTCGATCTCCTCCAGACCGTGCCGCAGCACCTCGGCCGCCTGCGCCAGCTCGCGGACCTGGCCGCGCCGGCGGTCGAGGTCGGCGGCCATCTCCCGCCACCGGGCGTAGGCGGCGCGGTAGGTCTCGAGCAGCTGCAGGTGGCCGGTGCCGGCGTAGCGGTCCAGCGCGTGCCGCTGCTCGGCCGGGCGGGACAGCCGCAGCTGGTCGCTCTGCCCGTGCACCGCCAGCAGCCCCTCGGCCAGCTCGGACACCACACCGACCGGCACGCTGCGCCCGCCGAGGTGCGCTCGCGACCGCCCCTCGGCGCTGACCGTGCGGGCGAGGATGAGGCTGCCGTCGTCGTCGGGCTCCGCGCCGGCGTCGGCGGCGCGCTCCCACACCGGGGAGTCCGGCGGGAGCTCCAGGCGGCCCTCCACGCCGGCCCGGCCGGTGGCGCGCACCCGGCCGGGGTCGGCGCGGCCGCCGAAGAGCAGCGTCAGCCCGGTCACCACCATCGTCTTGCCGGCGCCGGTCTCGCCGGTGACCACGGTCAGGCCGCGGCCGAGCTCGAGGGTGACGTCGTCGATGGCGCCGAGCCCGCGGATGCGCAGCTCGGTGAGCCGGCCCCGGCCCGGACCGTCGCCGGACGTGCGCCGAGCGGGCACGCCGCCGTCGACGGCGACCGCAGCCGGCGCGGCGTCGGGAGCCCCGGTGTCCTGGGCCCCGGTGTCCTGGGCCCCGGTGTCCTGGGCCCCGGTGTCCTGGGCCCCGGAGTGCCGGGCGGCCTCCTCGGGCGGGGCGGTGGTGGTGCGGCGGCTGCGGCCGCTGCGCTCACGCGTCGGGGTCCGCGGTGCCACCGCGCACCTCCTCCCGGGTCGGTGCGGCCGCGCCGTCCGGGCCGGGCAGCGAGACGACGTCGCGCATCAGCACGTTGCGGGAGGGCCGCAGCTCGTGACCCGGGTCGTGCCGCCGGGCGTCGCGGAACCCGCGCACCGGCAAGCCGAACTTGGCCACGAGCCGGTCGCCGAAGGCGCCCGCGTGCACCCGTGCGATGCGCAGCGGCCGGGCGGCGCGGCGCACGTCGACGCGGCCGCCGTCCGGGACGTCGAGGGCGCGCCGGCCGTCGGCGGAGACCCGGGCGCGGTTGCCGTCGGGCGGGATGGCCACCGACAGCACCGAGTCCGGCGAGGTGACCAGCGGCCGGGCGAACAGGGCGTGGGCGTTGGACGGGACCAGCAGCAGCGCCTCGACGTCGGGCCACAGCACCGGGCCGCCCGCGGAGAAGGCGTAGGCGGTCGAGCCGGTGGGGGTGGCGAAGAGCAGGCCGTCGCAGCCGAAGCTGGTCAGCGGTCGGCCGTCGACGGCGATGACGACGTCGAGCACGCGCGACCGCTCGGCCTTCTCCACCGAGACCTCGTTGAGCGCCCACGTGCCGCCGACGACGCCGCCGGCCGCGTCGAGGACGTCGACCTCGATGGCCAGGCGCTTCTCCACCGAGTACTCGCAGCGCTCGATGGCCGTCAGCGTCTCCTCGACCGCCTCGGGCTCGGTCTCGGCGAGGAAGCCGACACGGCCGAGGTTGACCCCCATGAGCGCGGCGTGGCTGTAGCGGGCGAGCTCGGCGGCGCGCAGGAAGGTGCCGTCGCCGCCGAAGACCATGACGATCTCGGCGCCGCGGGCGGCCTCGGCGTCGGTGGGGACGACCTCGGCCCCCTCGATCCGCAGCTCGGACGCCTCGTCGGCCAGCACCCGCACGGTGATGCCGGCGCGCGCGAGCCGCGCGGCCGAGCTGCGGGCCAGCTCGACGATGTCCTGCCGCCCGGTGTGCACCGCCAACAGCACGTGCCGCCCGCCGCCGGGGCGCCACTCGGACTGGCCGGCCTCGCTCATCGGTCCTCCTCGCTGCTGCGCATCGTGGGACGCCGTCGGTCCCCAGCGTGCCCCTGCGACGGCACCGGCGCCGTGGCGGGTCGGGTGGCGCTCACCGCGGTCCTTCCTCGACGGCACGCAGGACGTCGGCCTCCTGGGGCCGGCCGGCGTCGCGCCGCAGCCACAGGAAGAACTCGACGTTGCCGGCCGGGCCGGGCAGCGGGCTGGCGACGACGCCGGCGGTCCCCCAGCCCAGGTCGGCGGCGGCGGTGGCCACCTCCAGGACGGCGGCCGCGCGGGCGGCCAGGTCGCGGACGACGCCGCCGGCACCCAGGCGCTCGCGGCCGACCTCGAACTGCGGCTTGACCATGGGCAACAGGTCGGCGCCGTCGGTGGCGCAGGCGGTCAGCGCGGGCAGCACCAGCCGCAGGGAGATGAACGAGAGGTCGGCGACGACCAGGTCGGCCGGCCCGTCGATCTGCTCGGGGGTCAGCGCCCGGACGTTGGTGCGCTCGTGCACCCGCACCCGCTCGTCGGTGCGCAGCGACCAGGCCAGCTCGCCGTAGCCGACGTCGACGGCCACGACCTCGCGCGCGCCGCGGGTGAGCAGCACCTCGGTGAAGCCGCCGGTGGAGGCGCCGGCGTCCAGCGCGCGGCGGCCCTCGACCGGCACCGGGAACGCCTCCAGGGCACCGAGCAGCTTGTGTGCGCCACGGGAGACCCAGCGGTGCTCGTCGGGGTCGGTGCGGACGACCACCGGTGTGCCGGCGTCCACGCCGGTCGCCGGCTTGGTGGCCGCCTGGCCTGACACGGCCACCCGGCCCTCGGCGATCAGCTCGACGGCGTGCTCGCGGGAACGCGCCAGGCCGCGGCGCACGAGTTCGGCGTCCAGCCGGCTGCGACGGGCCATCAGAGCTGGTCGATCGTGGCGAGCTCGCGCTGCAGACGGTCGTGCTCGGCCTCGAAGACGGCGACGTGGTCCGACACCGGACGCCCGGCGAGCCCGGCGTACGGGCTGCCGGCACCCTCACTCGCGGCACCGTCGCCGGCACCCGCGGGCGCCGCGCCCGCGGGGTCCTCGGGGACCGCGGGCCGCACGGCACCCGTCGCCGCGGAGCCCGCCACTTCCCCACCGGTCGCCGGCAGCCCGGCGGGACCGGGCCGCGGCGGGCCGGGGACCGGACGCGGTCGGCTCGGCTCGGTCATGACACGCACCTCTCGGACGGGGAGCGGGACGGAGATGGGAGCGGACGAGGAGCGGGACGGGGTCGCCGGGCGGGCGGCACCAGCGTGGCGGAGAGGCGGTGGACTGCGATCCCTCCGGCCCGCGAGGGTACCGGCCGGGGACGACACCGACGGGTGCACGGACGGCACCGGTGACCCCCCGGGCCGCTCCGCGCGGACCCGGTCGCGGCGCCCGTCCCACCCGCCGTCCGGCCTCATGGCCGAACCCCCGGGAGGCCCGCTGCCGTGGCGTCGGGGGGCAGCGCGGCTCGGCCCTGGAGCAGGCCATGAGGCGCTGCGCCGCGCGGCCGGCTGCCGGCGGCCGGGACCGCTCGCGGTCCTGCCGGCTGACCGACCCGGGCCGGGTGGTCCGCGGCCGGCTGGTCCCGGGCCTCGGGCCGCGTGTGCGTGGGGATCGGGTCGCGCGACGTGCTGCGGTTGCGCTCGCCCCTCCGACGCGGTCGCCCCGCTCGGGCTGCCGCACGACCAGCGCTCTCCGCGCCGCCCGGCGTCACGGCTCCGCCAGCCCCCAGCCGGCGAGGGCGGTCCGGGCCTCCTCGTCACGGGCCCGCACGCGCGCGGGAGCACCCCCGGGCGCCCGTGTCCAGGACGCCAGGCACAGCGCGCGCAGACCGTCGAGCCCGTCGCCGTCCCCCGGGACACCGTCGTCCAGCGGGCCGTCCCCGGCCACCACCTCCAGCGGGCCGGTGCCGTCGGCGGTCGCCAGCCAGCGGCCGCACCGCCAGCCCGCACCGTCGCGGACGACCGGAGGGTGCGGCACGAGCAGCCCGGCCGCGTCCGCCGCGAGCAGGTCGGGCCGGTGCAGGGGGCCGGCGGCGAGCAGCGTGGCCGGGTCGCAGACACCGCTGAACACCAGCAGGCTCGCCGCCCCCGCACGGTGACTGCCCTCGATGTCGGTGTCCAGCCGGTCGCCGACGACCACAGGCCGCTCGGCGCCGGTCCGCCGGACGCACTCGGCGTGCATCGCCGGTTCCGGCTTCCCGGTGATCAGCGGCTGGCGGCCGGTGACGTCCCGGACCACGCCGACCATCGCGCCGTTGCCCGGCAGCGGCCCCCGGGGGGAGGGGATCGTGGCATCGGCGTTGGTGGCCACGTGCCGGGCGCCGTTGCGGACGGCGACGACGGCCTCGGCCAGCTGCGCCCAGCCGACCTCCCGGCCGTACCCCTGCACGACCGCGGCGGGGTCGTCCTCGGCGCGGTGCACGACGGTCAGGCCCGCCGCACGCAACGCCGTGGCCACGCCCGGGCCGCCCACCGGCAGCACGCGCGCACCCTCGCCGAGCATCCCGGCCACCACCGACGCCGCCGCCTGCGAGCTCGTGATGACCTCCTCGGGTCGCGCGGGCACGCCGAGGTCGGTGAGGTGGTGCGCGACCTCCTCCGGCGGGCGGGCCGCGTTGTTGGTGACGAAGCCCAGACGCATGCCCGCCGCCCGGGCCGCTGCCAGGGCCTCCGGGACGCCCGGCACCGCGTCGGGTCCGACGTAGACGACGCCGTCGAGGTCGAGCAGCGCGACGTCGTGGACCTCGGCGGGGGGACGGTCGCAGCCGGCCGCGAGGCGCGGGCGGTCCGGCCCGCTCGCGGCCCCGGACGCGGGGCCGGTGCTCACGCCGGCCCCGGTCCGGCGGCGCGCCGGGCCCGGACCCCCCGGAGGGCGCGCGCGTAGTGCCCGAGGTCGGGACGCATCGCCACCGCCAGCGCCAGGTGCTCGGCCGCCAGGTCCAGCTGCCCGGCCCTGCTGGCGGCCATGCCGAGGCCGAACTGGGCGTAGTCGTCGGTGGGGTTGACCGCGGTCAGCTCGGTGAAGCTGTCGATGGCCTCGTCGTAGCGGCCGGTGTCGTACTGGGCGCGGGCGAGGGCCTCCAGCACACTGCGGGACCCCGGCTCGGCCTCCGCCGCGCGCGCGAGCAGGGTCGCCGCGGCCGCCGGGTCGCCGCTGGCCAGCAGGTCCAGGCCCCGCCGGTACCACTCGTACACACCGCCCCCGGGTGCACCCTCGTCCGTGGTGCCTCCCGGCGGGGTCCCTGCTGTCGACACCGCTGTCCTCCCGCTCCTCTGACCGCCGTGCACGTCCGGCACGCCGAGCGGCCCCGGCGCCCGGGCCGGTCGGGGCGGCACACCGCGACGGACGGCTCCTACGATCCCGTCGTGCACACGTCGTCGGCGGGACCCCCGCACCCCGCAGCGACGGGACTGGACGTCCGGCCCTTCCGCGCCCTGACCTACGCACACTGCGACCCCGGGCACCTGGCCCGGGTGAGTTCGCCAGCCTACGACCTGGTGACCCCGGACGGTCGTGACCGCCTGGCTGCCGCCGACCCGCACAACATCGTCCGCCTCATCCTGCCGGGCGGCACGTCCGGTCCCGGTAGCGCCGGGGCACCCGACGGCGCCGCCCCCCCGGTCGGGGACGGTGACGGACAGGCCGTCCGCGCATCCCGCACCCTGCACGAGTGGGAGGACGCCGGGGTCCTCGTCCGCGACGAGGTCCCGGCGTTCTGGCTGTACGAGATGCAGCCGGCCGAGGGGTCGCCCACGGTCGGCTGGCTCGGTGCGGTCTCGGTCGCCGGCGGCCGGGCGGTGCTGCCGCACGAGGACACGTTCCCGGCGGCCGTGGAGGGTCGGCGGGCGCTGCTGGCGGCCACGGCCACCGACCTGGAGCCGATCGTGCTGGCGCACGATCCGGAGCCGGAGGTCGTCGACCTCACCCGGACCGCCCTCGGGGGCGCGCCCGCGATGGAGGTCGCCGATCCCGACGGTGTCCGCCACCGGCTGTGGCGGGTGACCGACGGCGACGTGCTGCGGCGCTTGACCGAGGCGCTCGGGCGCACGGGCGCGGTCATCGCCGACGGCCACCACCGCTTCGCCGCTGCCCAGGCGCTGCACCGCACCCACCCCGCGGGTGACTGCCGCGTGCTGGCGCTGCTCACCCCCATGGGCACCGGGGGGCTGCGGGTCGAGGCGATCCACCGGGTGCTGCCGGACCTGTCGCTCGACGACGCCGCGGCGGTGGCCGCCCGGGGCTTCACGGTCACGGAGCTCCCCCGATCCGGCGGCCCGGACGCCCTCGCCGCGGCCGTCACCGCTCTGCGGGCCGCCTCCGGTGACGGGGACTACCTGCTCACCGACGGGCGGCGGTTGCTGCGGCTGAGCGACCCGACGCCCGAGGTCCGCGCCACGGTCCCGGCCGAGGCGCCCGCGGCCTGGCGGCGGCTGGACGTCGTCCTGGCCACCACCGGGCTGGTCACCGGGCTCTGGGGACGGTCGGACGACCCGGCGTCCCTGCTGGTCGCGCACGACGTGTCCGAGGCGCTCCGGCTCGCCGGCGAGCGCGCGGGCGTCGCCCTGCTGCTGCGACCACCGTCCCCGGCCGACGTCGCCGCGGTGGCCCGCGCCGGCGCCCGCATGCCGCGCAAGTCGACGCTGTTCGTGCCCAAGCCGCGCACCGGCCTGGTGCTGCGCCCGCACGCCGGCTGAGCACGGCCGCCCGTCCTCAGCCACGGACCTGGCCGCCGTTCACGCGGTGCGGGCGGAGCCGCCCGCCGAGCTCCTCGGCACTTTGCGGCCGCGCCGGCAGTTGACCTCGCACACCGAGGCGGTCCCGTTCGGGGTGCGCCAGAACCGGCGCTGCAGCGCGCCCTCCACCTCGACCACGTCACCGGTCTCCCAGGCCGCGACGCGCCGCTGCAGCGCCCGGTCGTAGGTGACGCAGGTCAGCACGTCGACCGACGAGCCGCGCACCCGGGGCTCGGGCCGGCGCACCACCAGGCGGAAGGTCACCAGCTGGTCCCCGCTGGGCAGGGTCCTCTGCTCCGCCGGGGCCGACAGCCTCCCGCGGAGCACCACGTCGTTCCGGTCGATCACTGCCACGCTCATGACGGGAGCCTGACCGGGCGCCGCGCCGTCCGGAGCCCGTCGGACCCGGCTGTGGACCGGGACCGCTGGTGTGGACGGCACGGCCGCTCCTGTCAGGGGTCAGTGCCCGGGGTCGTCGTCCGGCTCGACCTCGCCGAGCAGCTCGGCGACCTCCCGCTCGACGTCGGCGTCGAAGTCGGGGCCGCCCGCCTCGGCGACGTCGTCGGTCAGGGTGACGTCGTCGGTCAGGGTGACGTCGTCGGTCAGGGTGACGTCGGTGCCGTCGTGGCCGTCCGCCTCGCCGGTGCCGTCGGCGTCACGGACGTCGCCGGTCCGGTGCGGGTCGTCGGCCTCGGTGACGTCGGTGCCCTCGTCGGTCCCGCCGGCGGGCCTCTCGGCCTCCGTCGTGTCCGGAGGGGGGACCGGCAGGTCCTCCTCGCCGAAGGCGACGTCCTCGTCCTCCTCGGCCGAGGCAGCGGCGACCGCATCGCGCCACACACCGGCCGCCGGGTCGCCGGTGGCGGTCAGCAGGTCGGCGTAGCCCGATGCGAGGCGTCGCGTGCCCTCGTCGGTGAGATCCACGCCGGTGGGGGCCGGACGACCGCCGAGCGCCGCCTCGAGCACCAGGCGCGCCGCGGGGACCTCACCGAGGTCCTGACGGGCACCGGCCTCGACCAGCTGCAGCTCGACCGTCTCCTCGGCGTCGGGCGCCTCGGCGAGGGCCTCACGCACCAGGCGCAGCGCCACCTCGGGACGGCCCTGCGCCCGTTCGCAGTCGGCCAGGACCGCCCGGTACCCGGCATCGCCGCTCATCCGGCGGTACGCACGCAGCTCCCGGGACGCCTCGGCGTAGTCGCCCGCGTGGTAGGCCGCGACACCGACCGCCTCACGCACGACGGCGATCCGGGAGGCCCGGTCGCGGGCCGCGCGGGCGTGCGCCAGTGCCTGCTCGGGATCATCGTCGACCAGGGCCCCCGCGGCGACGAGGTGGCGGGCCACCCGCTCGGCGTTGCGGGCGTCCAGGCCGCGCAGGGCCGACCGTACGGACGGGTCGAGTTCGCGCGGGTCGGCCCAGTCCGGCAGTTCGGGTCCGGGCGCCACCGGCGGCGTCCGGTCGACCCGTGCTCCCCGGTCGGCCGCGGGACGGCGTTCCCGCCAGTCCCCGCCGGCGGCGCGGTCCGGACGTCCGGCGCCACTGCGCTGGGGGCGGGCGCCACCTCCCTCGGGGCGCCGGTCACGCGCGTCGGGACGCTGTCCCCCGCTGCGGGCCGGACGGTCCCCCTGCGGACGACGGTCGCGCCAGCTCTCACGGGCAGGGCGCTGGTCGGCGTCCTGAGGTCGCGATCGCCGGTCCTGTCCGGTCCGGTCACCGCGTGGAGCCCTGTCGTCCCGAGCGGCGGACGACCGCCCCGCGGCGGGACGCTCCGCGCCGGGTCGCCGCTCGCGCCATCCTGTGTCCCGATCTCCCGACGGGCGCCGATCGCGCCAGTCGCCCGACGGGCGGTCCCCGCCGGGAGGCCGGTCGCGCCAACCCCCACCGGATCCGCCGGACGGCCGCCGGTCGGACCGTTCACCGTCACTCCGTGGAGCACCGTGACCCTGCCGGTCCGCGGCTGCTCGCTGACCCGTGGGCCGGCGGTCGCGCCAGTCGCCCGACGGGCGGTCCCCGCCCGGACGGCGGTCGCGCCAGTCCCCGCCAGACCTCTCCCCGTACGCAGGACGCTCGGTCCGCCCGGCCTGACTGCCACCGGGGCGGCGATCACGCCAGTCCCCGCCGGACCGTCCGCCGGGTGCGGGCCGCTCGGCGCGTCCACCCGGGTCGCCGCCGAACCGGTCGCCCTGCCCGGTCCGCCCGGTCCGGCCGCCACCTGCCCCGCGGCCCGGAGCGGAGTCGCCGCCACGGTCGTCCCGGCCGACGGACCGGTCGAAGCTCCCGCCACTGCGTGGCCGCCCCTCCCCGCCGGCGGCGCGGCGACCCGTCCCACCTGCCCGACCGCCAGCCCGCGGTCCCTGGCGGTCGTCACGACCGGATCGGCCCTGGGCACGGTCGTTCGGGCCGTCGGGGCGGCCGCGTCCGGCGGAGCCGCGTCGGGGGGATGTCATGTCGTGGTCAGTACCTCGTTGTGTGGGGCTGCACTCGTC
>NZ_JBFNXQ010000012.1:0-72495 GCF_041018925.1 Geodermatophilus maliterrae | reverse complement strand
GAGAAAGGACCCCCGTGCCCCCCGCCCCGAGCGGAGCGAGGGGTGGGGGGCACGGGGGTCCTTCGTTCAATCGGCGTCGTTGGCCAGCAGCGCCCGCGCCTCGGCGGCGGCGTCGTCGTCGTAGCCGAGCGCACCCGGCTGTCCGCGCTGGGCGACCTGGGCGTCGATCCACCGCCGGTGCGCCTCCCACGCCGACTGGCGGGTGGCACCCAGCGCCCGGCCGATCTGCGCCCACGACGCCCCGGTCTCCCGCGCGGTGCGCACGGTGAGCTGGCGCCCCTGACCCGCCCGGCGGATGACGACCTCGCCGAGCGCGAGCAGCTCCAGGGCCTCCTCGCGGGAGAGCGGGCGCGGGCCGGCCGGGTCGTCGGGGTCGGCCAGCGAGTCGCGGGTGCGCAGCTCCTCGTAGCGGCGGACGGCGCTGAGGAGGGTGTGCTGCCGTTCGAGGTCGTCGACGTCCATGCCCCACCATCCGTCAGGACCACCTGACTGTCAAGGCAGCCTGACGACTAGCGGGCGCGGGCGACCCGGGTCTCGTCGAACACCGGCTGGGCCGACTCGTACACCCGCCCGTCGGCCCCGAAGACGAGGAACCGGTCGAAGGAGCGGGCGAACCAGCGGTCGTGCGTGACCGCGAGCACCGTCCCGTCGAAGGCGGCCAGCGCCTCCTCCAGCGCCTCGGCGGAGAGGACGTCGAGGTTGTCGGTCGGCTCGTCGAGCAGCAGCAGCGTCGCACCCGACAGCTCCAGCACCAGCACCTGCAGCCGCGCCTGCTGCCCGCCCGAGAGAGTGCGGAACGGCTGGTCGGCGGAGTCGGTGAGCCCGTAGCGGCGCAGCACCGCCATGGCACGGCCGCGGTCCACGCCCGGACGACCGGGCTCGCCGTGCCACAGCAGCTCGACCGGCGTCCGGTCCAGCCACTCGGGGTGGGCGTGGGTCTGGGCGAAGAACCCGGGGACGACGCGGGCGCCGAGCCGCCAGGAGCCGGTGTGCGCGACGTCCTGGCCGGCCAGCAGCCGCAGGAAGTGCGACTTCCCGGCGCCGTTGGCCCCCAGCACGCCGACCCGGTCGCCGTACCAGACCTCCAGGTCGAAGGGCCGCATCAGCCCGGACAGCTCCAGCTGCTCGGCCGTCACCGTCCGCACGCCGGTGCGGCCACCACGCAGCCGCATCGCCACCTGCTGCTGAGGGGGACGGTCGGGGGGCGGGCCGGCCGCCTCGAACTTCGCCAGCCGGGTCTGGGCGGCGGAGTAGCGGCTGGCCATGTCCGGGGAGTTGGCCGCCTGCTGCTGCAGCGTGCGCACGAGGTCGACGAGCCGCTGGTGCTCCTCCTCCCAGCGGCGGCGCACCTCGGCCATCCGCTCGTGCCGCGCCGTGCGGGCCTCGGGGTAGCCGGCGAAGCCGCCGCCGTGCACCCACGTCGTCCCGCCCTCGACGGTGACCACCCGGTCGGCGACGCGGGAGAGCAGCTCCCGGTCGTGGCTGACGAACAGCACGGTCTTGCGGGTCTCGCGCAGCCGCTCCTCCAGCCACCGCTTGCCCGGCACGTCGAGGTAGTTGTCCGGCTCGTCGAGCAGCAGGACCTGCTCGGGGCCGCGCAGCAGCGCCTCGAGCGCCAGCCGCTTCTGCTCGCCGCCGGACAGCGTGGACAGCTCGCGGTACTTGCAGCGGTCGTAGGGGACGCCGAGCGCGGCGACGGTGACCGTGTCCCAGGCGACCTCGGCCTCGTACCCGCCGGCGTCACCCCACTGCGCCAGGGCGCCGGCGTAGGCCAGCTGCGCGGGCTCGTCGTCGGTCTCCATGAGCGCCAGCTCGGCGGCCTCGAGGGCGTCCCAGGCCTCCCGGACCGCCGGCGCGGACAGGTCGACGAGGAAGCGCTGGACCGTGGTGTCGTCGCGCACCGAGCCGATGAACTGCCGCATGACGCCGAGGCCGCCGCTGCGGCTGACCGTGCCGGCCTCGGGCACGAGGTCGCCGGCGACGATCCGCAGCAGCGTCGTCTTGCCCGCGCCGTTCTCGCCGACCAGCGCCGCGCGGGCGCCGTCGCCGATCCGGAAGGAGACGTCGTCCAGCAGCACCCGGCCGCCCGGCAGCGTGTGCCGGACCCCGCTCACCTCGACGTAGCCCACATCGGTCATCGTCCGGCGGGCGGCAAGCGGGTTTCGCCGCGGGGACTAGCTGACCGACTCCAGCCGGGTGCGGGCCAGCCGCTCGACCAGCTCGGGCAGCGCCGTCGCCGGGACGCCGCTGAGGTCGCGGCGGCAGGACCGGACGACGTTGCCGACCACCTGGGGGCGCAGCCGCGGGCGGAACTCGTCCACGAGGCGCGCCACCGCCAGGTCCACGGCGGGGTCGAGGGCGAGGTCGTCGGTCGACGTCATGCGGGGGCTGCACCTCTCGGCCGATCTAGTTCCGTTGCGGCTACAGCCTGGCCGAGCACGTCCCCGGGGACCAGGGACCAAGGTCACGGCCCGCCGGGGTCAGGTCGCGAAGTAGGCGTTCGCGCCGGTCGACGTCGCCGCGACGGCGTCGCGCAGGAGGGCGGACAGCTCGCCGCTGTCGATGCGGTCGAGCGAGCTGAAGCGGATGCAGCTCTTCCCGCAGGAGACCCTCCCCAGCCGCTCGGCGCGCGTCTCGGGCAGGTATGCCCCGTCGACGACCGCGCACACGTACAGCGACAGGTGGCGCTTCTGCGCGGCGAGGGCGATGAGCGGCCACTGCGTCGTCTCCCTCGCCGACCGCGGCCGGTAGGGCATCAGCCCGTAGCCCAGCACCCGCCCCGACCCGGCGGCCACCAGCTGCCGGTCGAGACCGGGCGCGGCTGCCTGCACCAGGGCGTCGACCCGGCGGAGCTCCTCCTCGCGCGGCCCGGCCGCGGCGAACCACTCCTCGATCGGATCGGTCACCGCGCACACCCCCTTCAGTCGAGGACCAGGGACAGCACCGTCGCGCCGGCGGCGAGCACCATCGCCGCGACGACGACCGCGGCCACCAGCCGCCGCCGTCGCCCGGCCCGCGGACCGCCGGCCCCACCCATCCCCATCACGCGCGGGACGCTACCGCCCGAACGGCCCCCTGCAGGGGCCCGAGGCGAGCTCGCGAGCGGTGGGGGGCAGGGGGTCCTTCCTGGGTCCGGCGGGCCGCCGTCCCCACAGCAGGGTGTCCAGGGCCGTCCCCGACGGCGTCGCGCGGCGCACCTGCCCGAGCCGGTCGACGTCGAGCAGCTCCGCCACCGCGGCCAGCCGATCGGTGCTGTGCAGGATGGCCGGGTCCTGCGGTCCGCCGACGCCGTGCGCGAGGTTGTCGACGTCGTGGCCGAGCACGAGCAGCCGGCCGCCCGGGCGCAGCCAGCCGACGGCGCGCCGCAGCAGCGCCGTCGTGCTCTCGGCCGGCAGGTGCAGGTAGGCCACGAGCACGAGGTCCTGAGAGGCCGGCGCGGTGTCCCACGCGGTGACGTCGGCGGTCACCCAGGTGACCCGGTCGGCGCCGGGCTGGGCCTGCCCGCGGGCCAGCCCGGCGGTGGAGAAGTCGACGGCGGTGGCCCGCCAGCCGCGGCCGGCCAGCCACAGCGCGTGCCGGCCCTCCCCCGCCGCCAGGTCGACGGCGTCGCCCGGGGGCAGCGGCCCGGCCAGCTCGGCGACCAGCGGGTTCGGCTCGGCCGACCACTGCTGCCGCTCGGCGTATCGGGCGTCCCAGTCCTCGGCGCGCACGTGCGCGAGTCTGCCCTGCCGGGACGTCGTCCCGGGCTGGCACAGTGCCGCCATGACCCCACCGCGCACGTCGCCCCGGGAGGTCGCGCTGCTGCGGCTGGTCGCCCAGCGCGTGGCCGGCCCGCCGTTCCCCGACGCAGCCGCGGCGGTGCGGGCACTCGGCGCGGTGCAGGGGCAGGACCTGCCGGGCGCGCTCACCTCGGTGGCGCTGCGCACCGCCGGCCGGTCGCGCGCCGGCGTCGAGGCGGCGCTGGACGCCGGGGACGTCGTCCGCTCGTGGCCGATGCGCAGCACCCTGCACCTGGTCGCCGCCGAGGACCTGCCGTGGATGCTCGCCGTGCTCGGCCCGCGGGTGCTCGCCGGCGCGGCCAGGCGGCGGGCCGTCCTGGGCCTCACCGAGGCCGACTGCGAGCAGGCCCGGGGGGCCGTGACCCGCGCGCTGACCGGGGGGCGGCGGCTGGGCCGGGCGGACCTGCTGGCCGCCGTCCGCGACGGCGGGGTCGAGGTGAGCGGCCAGCGCGGCTACCACCTGCTCTGGTACCTCGCGCAGACCGGCACGCTCGTGCTCGGCCCCACCGACGGCGGCGACCAGGCGTTCGTGCTGCTCGACGAGTGGGTGCGCGAGCCGCGCCGGCTGGAGGGCGAGGAGGCGCTCGGCGAGCTGGCGCTGCGGTTCTTCACCGGCCACGGCCCGGCCGGCGTCGCCGACCTGGTCCGGTGGGCCGGGACCACGGTCCGCGACGCCCGCGCCGGGCTGGCGCTGGCCCGGCCGGCGCTCGAGGCGGTCGACGTCGACGGCACCGAGCTGTACCTGGACCCGGCCACGCCCGGACGGCTCGCCGCGCACCGCGCCGAGGCCGAGGCGGTGCACCTGCTGCCGGGGTTCGACGAGTTCGTCCTCGGCTACGCCGACCGCACGTGCGCGGTGCCGCCGGAGTTCGCCGACCGCATCGTGCCGGGCGGCAACGGCGTCTTCCGCTCGACCGTCGTCGTCGGGGGGCAGGTGGTGGGCACGTGGCGGTGGACCGGCAAGGGGGCCCGCCGCACCGTGACCGCCGAGCCGTTCACCGCCTTCCCGGACGGCGTCGCCGAGCGCGTCCCCGACCTGGCCGCCGCCCTCCCGTGACGGAGGACCGGCCTCCCGGGGTCGAGACCGGCCTCCCGGGGTGCTGCAGGACCCCGGGAGGCCGGAGTCGACTCCAGGAGCGGGCCCGGGCCCGGTAGCCGGGCCGGACCGCCCGGAGCAGGGTGGGCGCGTGGAGACGACGGCGTGAAGTACGTGCGGCTGGGCGCCAGCGGCCTGGAGGTCTCGCGGATCTGCCTCGGGATGATGAGCTTCGGCGAGCCCGAGCGCGGGATGACGCCGTGGAGCCTCCCCGAGGACGAGGCGATGCCGCTGATCCGGAAGGCGCTCGAGGCCGGCGTCACCTTCCTCGACACCGCCAACGTCTACTCCGCCGGTTCCAGCGAGGAGATCACCGGCCGGGCCGTCCGCGAGTTCACCGCCCGCGACGACGTCGTCCTGGCCACCAAGGTGCACGGCCGGATGCGGCCCGGCCCCAACGGCGGCGGGCTGTCCCGGGTCGCGATCCTGCGCGAGCTCGAGGCGAGCCTGCGGCGGCTGCAGGTCGACCACGTCGACCTCTACCAGATCCACCGCTGGGACCCGGCCACGCCGATCGAGGAGACCCTCGAGGCGCTGGACTCCGCGGTGCGCTCGGGCAAGGTCCGGTACCTCGGCGCCTCGAGCATGTGGGCCTGGCAGTTCAGCAAGGCGCTGTACACCGCCGGTGAGCACGGCTGGCACCGGTTCGTCTCGATGCAGGACCACTACAACCTGCTCAACCGCGAGGAGGAGCGCGAGATGCTCCCGCTCTGCGCCGACCGGGGCGTGGGCGTCATCCCCTGGAGCCCGCTGGCGCGCGGCCGGCTCACCCGCGACTGGGACGAGGCGACGGCGCGGTCGGGGACCGACGACTTCGGCCGCCGCCTCTACGACGAGCGCAGCGACCGGGCGGTCGTCGAGCGGGTCGGCGAGGTGGCCCGCGAGCGCGGCGTCCCCCGGGCCCGGGTGGCGCTGGCCTGGCTGCTGGCCAAGCCGGTGGTGACCGCGCCGATCGTCGGCGTCACCAAGGCCGGGCACCTCGACGACGCCGTCGCCGCGGTCGACCTGCACCTCACCGACGAGGAGATCGCCCGGCTGGAGGAGCCCTACACCCCGCACGCCGTCGTCGGGTTCTGACGCCGGTCCGGGGACGACGCGTCGGGACGTCCGCGGGCTGCGGTGCGGTCAGTCCTTCCGCTCGACCAGGAAGACGGGGATGACCCGGTCGGTCCTGCGCTGGTACTCCGCGTAGGGCGGGTAGGCGGCGACCGCCCGCTCCCACCACTCGGCCCTCTCCTCGCCGGTGATCTCCCGCGCGACGCCGTCCCAGGGCTCCGGGCCGTCCTGCACGGTCACCTGGTCCGGGTGCTTGCGCAGGTTGCCCACCCACGCCGGGTCCTTCGGCGCCCCGCCCTGCGAGCCGACCATCGCGTACACGCCGTTGTCCTCCACCCGCATGAGCGGCTGCTTGCGCACCTTGCCGCTCCTGGCCCCGCGCGTGGAGAAGATGACGACGGGCAGCCCGGTGTCGAGCAGCGTGTCGGCCTCCCGGCCCCCGGTCGCCTCGTAGCGCTCGACCTGCTCGCGGACCCACGGCTCCGAGCTCGGCTCGTACTCCCCTTCGAGTGGCATGTCCCGACCGTAGGCCGGGGGCACGGGTCCGCGCGCGGCCGACGAGTTCCGGCCCCCCGCGCGGTCTGCACGGGGAGACCCCGACCCCGAGGAGCGACATGGCCCGGCTCGTCGTCACCCAGAACGTCACCGTCGACGGCGTCGCCGAGATGCTCGGCGACTGGTTCCTGCCGCAGGAGGGCGACGGCGGCGACCAGCTCGCCGTCGTCCGCGAGCACATGGCCGCCCAGTCGGTCTTCCTCGTCGGCCGCCGGACGTTCGAGGAGATGCGCGGCTTCTGGCCGCGGCACACCGGTGATACCACGGGCATCACCGCGCACCTCGACGCGGTGGAGAAGGCCGTCGTCTCCCGGACGCTGACCGAGCCCGGCTGGGCGAACACCACCGTGCTCTCCGGCGACCCGGTCGAGGAGGTGTCCCGGCTGCTGGACGCGCGCGACGGCGAGGTCGGCGTGACCGGCAGCATCCGGCTGTGCCACGCGCTGATCGCCGCCGGGCTGGTCGACGAGTACCGGCTGTTCGTGCACCCGCGGGTGCTCGGCCGCGGCCGGCGGCTGTTCCCCGACGGCGCCGACGTCCGGCTGACCGGGACCAGCAGCCGGACGTTCGCCTCCGGCGTCACCCTGCTGACCTACCGGCCGGCCTGACCGGCCCGGTCGGGCCGGCCGGTGGGTCAGGCGGCGTGGTCGATGGTGTGCGGCACGAAGAAGCTGAGGTTGTCGGTGATCAGCCCGTCGCTCTCGCGGATGCCCAGCCCGGCCGGCTCGCCGTCGACCACCCAGGCGCCCAGCACCGGGTGGTGCGGCCCGTCGACGCCGGTGAAGTCCGGCAGCGGCGCGAACTCCTGGACGACGTACCCCTCGGTGCCGTACCGGCCGGGCATCGCGGTGACCACCCGGCCGTCGCGCACGATCTCGACGTTGGCGCCCTCCCGGCCCCAGATCGGCTTGCGCACGAAGGTCCGCCACGACGACGGCATCTCGTCGGCGAAGTAGGCCGGCAGCAGCAGCTCGGAGAGCACCGGGTCGCCCCCGAACAGCCGCCACAGCACCGGCAGCAGGGCCTTGGTGCTCCACAGCATCTTGTAGACCGGCTCGATCCAGGTGGTCCCGCCGGGACGGGCGGCGTCGGCGAGGACGGCGGCGCCGAACTCGTCCTCGATCAGCCACTCCCAGGGGTAGAGCTTGAAGACGACGTCGAGGTGGCGGCCCTGCGCGTCGTAGAAGCGGCCGTCGCCGGCGTCGAGCGCGATGTCCTCGACCACGAGCTCGACCGCCTCGTAGCCGGCCTGGACGACGGTGTCCATGAGGTAGGCGACGGTCATCCGGTCCTCGCCGGAGGTCTCCTCGCTGGTCCACGCCAGGTGCACCCGCGGCCGGACGCCGGTCCGCCGCTCCCACCGGGTGAGGTTGCGCTGCCAGGCGGCGACGAGCTTCTCGTGCAGCGCGTTCCACTGGTCGCGGCCCTGCCCGGTGAACAGGTGCCAGTTCCACTGGGTGACCGCCGACTCGACCAGCCCGGTGGGGGTGTCGGCGTTGAACTCGAGCAGCTTCGGGGGTCCGGAGCCGTCGTAGCGCAGGTCGAAGCGGCCGTAGACGCTGGGCGGCTCGCTCTCCCAGGTGGCGCGGATCCCCGAGCGGGCGATCAACGGGATGCCCATCCGGTCGAACAGGTCGTGCTCGACGACGTGGTCGCCGGCGGCCACGCACATCTCGAACAGCTGGGCCACCCAGCCCTCGAGCCGCTGCACCTCGGCCGACGTGAAGTCGTAGAACGGGCCCTCGCGCCAGTAGCTGCGCACCTCGCCGCCGGGCAGGTGGGTCCGGTTGTAGACCAGGCCCTGCGCCTCGACCTCGGCCTCCCACCCCGGCCGGACGACGCCGCCCTCGACCCGCCGCACGGTCTCAGGAGCCGGAGCTGGTGCCGCCGGAGCCCGAGCCGATGCCGCCGGTCACCCGCTGCCCGCCGGTGACCTTGCCGGTGCCCGGCAGGCCGTAGCGCTGCCGGGCGGCGGTGTCGGTGGGGTTGATGCGGGTGCCACCGGAGGGCAGCACGGTGCCGACCGGGAGGCCGGGCCGGAACGCGCCGAGGTAGAGGAAGAACAGGCCTCCGCCGCCGCGGTAGTCGTCGTCGCAGTAGTCGTCGTCGACGATCTCGCCGTCCTCGTCGGTGCAGTAGGCGACCTGCTCGTCGTCCTCCTCGTCGGCGCCGCAGCCGGCGAGGAAGCCGGTGGCGGCGGTCGCCAGCACGGTCGTGGTGAGGGCGCCGCGCACCCGGTTCGAGAACGCCATGGACCCCTCCCGCCTCGGTGGACGACCCAGACACTAGGGCCCCGCTCCTCGGCCGGGACCGCGGTCGGCACCCGCGCGCCCGTTCGGGCAGCGCGGACGGTCCCGTACCGCTAGCGTCCGGCGGCGAGGCCGCTGTCCCCGGGAGGCGTCATGACCGCCAAGGAACCCGCCGAGATCGCCCAGGTCGCCGCCGCGACCGGTGCGAAGAAGGTGCACCGCACGTGGGACCGGGTGCTGGTCAGCGCCTTCCTCGCCGGCGCCTACATCTCCTTCGGCGCCCTGGTCGCCATCACCGTCTCCTCCGGGCTGGACACCGACACCTGGGGGACGCTGCCCACGCTGTTCATGGGCGCGGCGTTCACCCTCGGCCTGGTGCTGGTGCTCATCGCCGGGTCCGACCTGGCGACCGGCAACATGATGCTGGTCCCGCTGAGCGCGATGAACGGCAAGATCACCGTCGCGGACGTCGTCCGGAACGTGACCCTCGTGCTCCTCGGCAACCTGCTCGGCGCCCTGTTCGTCGCCTACTTCCTGGCCGTCTCCACCGGCGTCATCGGCGACCCGGACAGCACCGGCAGCGCCCAGCTCACCTTCGCCCGGCTGGCCGAGATCGCCGACGGCAAGGTGCACCACACCGTGTGGGAGACCTTCCTGCGCGGCGTCGGCTGCAACTGGCTGGTCTGCCTGGCGGTGTGGATGTCGATGGCCTCCACCAGCGTCGCCGGGAAGATCCTCGCCGTCTTCTTCCCCGTCATGGCCTTCGTCGCCATGGGCTTCGACCACGTCGTGGCCAACATGTTCTTCCTGCCGGCCGCCCTGTTCGCCGGGGTCGAGGACGTCGGGTGGGACGACACGCTGGTCAACTGGCTGGTGGCGGGCGCGGGCAACCTCGTCGGCGCGGTCGTCTTCGTCGGGACGTCCTACTGGTACCTGTTCCTGCGCGACCGGCCCGACGCCGCGCCACGCACCGGCGCGGAGCCGGCCGAGCGCGCCTGAGACCGGGCGTCCCGACGGCGCCACCCGCACCACGGCGGAGCCGGCGCGTCCGGCGGACGGCGCGGTCCCCCGCCCGGGTCGCGGTCCCCCGGAGCCGATGGCACGGTCGAGCAGCACATCGGCACGGGGAGGACGGGACGGCATGCGCTACAGGGAGGGCGGCGACCTCGACACGTCGTCGATCCAGGACCGGCGCGGCCGCGGCGGCGGTCTCGGCGGGGGCCGGGGGCTGGCCGTCGGGGGCGGCGGTCTCGGCGTCGTCGGGCTGCTGGTCCTCGTGCTGGTCCAGGTGCTCGGCGGAGGCGGTGGGGGCGGCGGCGCGGCCCTCGGCGCGCTGGAGGGCCTCGGCCAGGGCCAGACCGCCGACAACAGCGCCCTCGAGCAGTCCTGCGACGACAGCGGGGACGCCAACAGCTCGGTGGAGTGCGCCGTCGTCGCCGACATCGACTCCATCCAGGACTACTGGTCGCAGACGCTCGGGTCGCAGTACGTCCCCACCGACACGGTCTTCTTCTCCGGCCAGACGCAGACCAGCTGCGGCGGCGCCACGAGCGGCTCGGGACCGTTCTACTGCCCTGCCGACGAGTTCGTGTACATCGACCTGTCCTTCTTCGACACGCTGCGCTCGCAGTTCGGCGCCGAGGGCGGGGCCTTCCCCAACGCCTACGTGCTGGCCCACGAGTACGGCCACCACGTGCAGAACCTGCTCGGCACCAACCAGCAGGTGACGCCGGGCGAGGCGGGTCCGACCAGCGGCACCGTCCGCCTGGAGCTGCAGGCCGACTGCTACGCCGGCACCTGGGCCAACCACGCCGAGACGGTGCCCGACGAGTCCGGCGCGCCGCTGATCGCCGAGATCACCCAGGACGACGTCGACCGGGCACTGGACACCGCCGGCCGGATCGGCGACGACTTCATCCAGGAGAACCTCGGCGGCGGCACGGTGGACCAGGACGCCTTCACGCACGGCTCGTCGGAGCAGCGCCGGCGCTGGTTCCTCACCGGCTACCGGACCGGTGACCCGGCGCAGTGCGACACCTTCGCCACCGACGACCTGGGCTGAGCCGTGAGCGAGCCGACCCGGGCCGAGCACCTGCGGGTGACGCGGGACGGCGCGGTCACCGTCCTCACCATCGACCGGCCGGAGAAGCGGAACGCGCTGACGGCGGACATGTGGGCGGCGCTGCCGGGCGTCCTGGCCGGGCTGGCCGAGGACCCCGCGGTGCGCGTCCTCGTCGTCACCGGCGCCGGGCCGAGCTTCTGCGCCGGCGCGGACATCGGGGACCTGCTCGGCGGGCCGGACGCCGAGGACCCGATGGCCCGGCTGCGCCGCGACAACCTCGCCGCCCAGGCCGCGCTGCGCGACTTCCCCCGGCCGACGATCGCGATGGTCCGCGGGCACTGCATCGGCGGCGGCGTCGAGCTGGCCACCTGCTGCGACCTGCGCTTCACCGACCCCACCGGCGTCTTCGGGGTCACCCCGGCCAAGGTCGGGATCGTCTACACCCCGACGTCGACCCGCCAGCTGGTGCAGCTCGTCGGACCGTCGACGGCCCGCTACCTGCTCTACTCCGGCGAGCTCGTCGACGCCGCGACCGCGCTGCGCACCGGCCTGGTCGACCGGCTGCTGGAGGCCGGCGACCTCGCCGGCGAGGTCCGCCGCTTCGCCGAGGTCCTCGCCTCCCGCTCGGCGCTGACCCAGCGCGCGGCCAAGGAGATCGTCGCCGCGATCGGCTCGGGCGGGGACGGCGAGACGGAGGCCGCCCGCTGGTACCGCGAGACGGTCGCCAGCGGGGAGCTGGCCGAGGGCGTGGCCGCCTTCACCGAGCGCCGCCCGCCACGGTTCCCCTGGGGGAGGACCCCGTCCTCCCCACCCTCCGCGGGTCCAGGGCGGGACCCGGGACGGGGCCGAGGTGAGGCTCCCGCCTAGGCGACGGTGAGGCCCTGCTCCTCGGCCTCGACGGCGGCGTTCCACTCGCGCTTCTCGGCCTGCCAGCCGTCCTCGGTCCGGCCCCGCCGCCAGTAGCCCGAGACCGACATCCGCTCGCGCGGGACGCCGAGGCCGGTCCGCAGGAAGCGGCGCAGCTCGCGCACCGCGCCGGCCTCGCCGTGGACGAAGGCGTGCACGTCGCCGTCGGGCAGGTCGGCGCCGCAGACGGCCGCGACCAGGGCCACCCCGGCCGCCGCGCCGCGGTGCACCCACGTGACGCGCACACCCGGGGCGACGGCGAGGTCCTGCTCCTCCTCCGGGCCGGCCACCTCGACGAACACCTCCGCGCGGGCGCCGGCGGGCAGCGCCTCGAGGGCGGCGGTGATGGCCGGAAGCGCCGTCTCGTCCCCCACCAGCAGGTGCCAGTCGGCGTCCGCGGCCGGCGACCAGGCGCCGCCGGGGCCGAACATCTGCAGCGTCTGGCCCGGCCGGGCCGCCGCCGCCCACGGACCGGCGACCCCCTCGTCGCCGTGCACCACGACGTCGACGGTCAGCTCGCCGCGGCCGGCGTCCCACGAGCGGACGGTGTAGGTGCGCGTCACCGGCCACTGCTCGCGCGGCAGTCGCGCCTGGACGTCGTCGACGTCGAAGGGCGCGGTGTAGGGCGCACCCGCCGGCGGGAACAGCAGCTTGACGTAGGAGTCGGTGTGCTCCGGCGCGAAACCGGCCAGCCCCTCCCCACCCAGGACGACGCGGACGAGGTGCGGCGTCACGCGGGTGGTGCGCAGGACGGTCCCGGTGCGGGGCGTCCGCTTCCGGCGCGGGCGGTCGTCGGCCATGGACTCTCCTCGAGGTCAGGGAAGGCTGACCTTACTCCGCTTCTGCCGGGCCCCCGCCCCGGTTTCGGACCCGGGCGTCCGGGTAGTCCGAGGCCAGCGGGAACGGCGACGTCGCCGGGTACGGACCGCCGGCCCTGCCGGCTCCCCCACCACCCCCTTCCCCGGGCTCCCCAGCCGGCCGGCGCACCTGCGCCGGCAACGCGCTGATCTGCACACTTCCGGGCGACGGCCGTCGCCGGGATGTGTGGGTGATCGCGATCTGGGTAGCGCCTGCTCCGACCGAGATCCACTCAGGAGGAACGATGACCCACTCCATCGACGCCCCCCTCCCGCCGCCGCCCTCCTCGGGCGCGACCGGCTACGGGGACACGAGTACGACCTCGACCAGCACCGGCTCCCCCTCGACCGCCGACGTGGCCAAGGACGAGGCGAAGAACGTCGGCCAGACCGCCAAGCAGGCCGGCAGCCAGGTCGCCTCGACCGCCGCCGACCAGGCGAGGAACGTCGTCGCCGAGACCAAGCAGCAGGCGCAGAGCCTGGTCGAGCAGGGCCGCACGCAGGTCCGTCAGCAGGCCGTCTCGCAGCAGCAGAAGGCCGGCCAGAGCCTGTCGAGCCTGGCCGAGCAGCTGCGCGGCATGGTCGACGGGAACGCGCCGGCCCCCGGCCCGGCCCGCGACCTGATCCAGCAGGCCTCCGGCAGGGTCGACGACTTCGCCCGCTTCCTGCAGAACTCCGAGCCGACCGACCTGCTCGACGAGGTGCGCTCCTTCGCCCGCCGCAGGCCGGGTACCTTCCTCCTGGGAGCCGCCCTCGCCGGCGTGCTCGCCGGCCGGCTGACCAGCGGTGTCAAGGCGGCGCACAGCAGCGACTCGGGCACCTCGCAGTTCGCCTCGACGCAGGGCGGCTACGGCCAGGGCACCTACACCCAGGGCACCTACACCCAGGGCACCTACGCCGAGTCGACCCCGTCCTACTCGGGGTACGAGAGCACGACGTCGGGCACGACGACGGGCTACGAGACCACGACCGGCTACGGCGAGCAGGCGACCACCGGTACGCCGCTGCCGCCCCCGCCGTACGGGACGACGCCGCCGGCCGGCAGCGTCGTGCCCCCGTCCGCGCCCGCCGGCTGGGACGACCCGACCCGCCGTCCGGGTCAGGGGGTCTGACGATGAGCACCCCGTACTCCGGCGCCACCCCCGTGGGTGGCCAGGGCTATCCGCCGGAGCCGCCCCAGTCCGACTACGCCGCCCCGCCCACCTACGGGCAGGAGCCGGCGGGCCAGGGGTACGGCTCCTCGGCCTACGGCGCCGACCCGTCCTACGGCACCGACCCGTCCTTCGAGACCCACGCCGGTGACCGGGGCACGCCGATGACCGAGGCCGGCCGGCCCGACGTCGACGGCACCTCCGTCGGTCAGCTCATCAGCGAGGTCACCACGGACCTCTCGGTGCTGATGCGCCAGGAGCTCGCGCTGGCCAAGGCCGAGATCACGGTCGAGGCCAAGAAGGCCGGCCAGGGCGCGGGCATGTTCGGCGCCGCGGGCTTCGCCGGCTACATGGTGCTGATGTTCCTGTCCTTCGCCCTGTGGTGGGCGCTGGAGAACGTCATGGACGCCGGCCTGGCGGCCCTCATCGTGGCGGTCCTCTGGGGCGTCATCGGCGCCGTCGCCTTCGTGATGGGGCGCAAGAAGTTCCGGCAGGTCAACCCCAAGCCCGAACGCACCGTGGACACCCTCCAGCAGGTGCCCGGCGCCCTCAAGCCCCACTGACCCCGCGGGCCCGGCCTCCCGCCGGGCCCCCACCTCCCTGGAGCAGACATGACCAGCAGTGACCCGGAAGTCATCCGGCGGCAGATCGAGGACACCCGGCGCGAGCTGAGCTACGACGTCGACGCCCTCAACGAGAAGGTCAACCCGGCCCGCGTCGTCGACCGGCGCATGGCCTCGGCCAAGGGCCGGTTCGCCCGAGCCAAGGAGTCGGTGATGGGATCGGCACACGACACGCGGTCCTCCGCGCGCGGGACCACGCAGAACGCCGTGGGCTCGGTGCAGGGCGCCGCGCAGAACGCGGCCGGCTCCGTGCAGGGTGCGGCGCAGAACGCCGCCGGCACCGTGCAGGACGCCGCCCAGAGCGCGGCGCACGCCGTCCAGCAGGCCCCCGACGCGGTGGTCCGCCAGACGCAGGGCAACCCGCTCGCGGCCGGGCTGATCGCCTTCGGCGTCGGCTGGCTGGTGTCCAGCCTGCTGCCGGCCTCGGACAAGGAGCGGCAGCTGGCGCAGCAGGCCGAGACCGCGGTCCGCGAGCACAAGGACGAGCTGCTCCAGCCGGCCAAGCAGGTCGCGCAGGAGGTCGGCGAGCAGCTCAAGCCGGCCGCGCAGCAGGCCGTGGAGGAGGTCCGGTCCACCGCGCAGGACGCGGCCTCCACGGTCAAGCAGGAGGGGCAGTCGGCCGCGCAGGACGTGCAGGGCCAGGCTCAGCAGTCCCGCCAGTCCGTGCAGAGCCAGACCTCGTCCAGCTGACACGGCACGACAGCTGACACGGCACGACAGAGCAGCGCGCCCCGCCGGGATCCTCCCGGCGGGGCGCGCTGCGTCCGGGGTCTCCCCCGGACGAGCGACTCCGCACCGGGGTGAGGCGCGCCCGGTGCCCGGCCGGTGGCAGGCTCACCCCGTGACCAGGGACGACGTTCCCCCCGCCCGGCCGGCTCCCCCCGCCGCCGACGGCGAGCTGTCCGCGCGGCTGCTGGCCTTCCTGCTCGTGGCCGACCCGCCGCCGGCGACCCACGGCGAGGCCGCGGTCGCCGTCAGCCCGGACGCGCCCGGGCCGCTGCCGGGCCCGCGCGGGGTCAGACGAACGCACTGACCCCCGTGAGCGCCCGTCCCACGATGAGGCTGTTGATCTCGCGGGTGCCCTCGTAGGAGTACAGCGCCTCCGCGTCGGCGAAGTACCGCACCACGTCGTTCTCCAGCAGGATCCCGTTCCCGCCGAACAGCTCGCGGGCGAGCGCGACGGTCTCCCGCGCGCGGCCGGTGACGAAGGCCTTGGCCAGCGCGGCCTGCTCGTCGCGGAAGACGCCGTCCTCCTGCAGCTGCGACACCCGCACCGCCATGCCGAGGCTGGCGGTCACGTTGCCGGCCATGCGGGCGAGCAGGTCCTGGATGAGCTGGAACCCGGCGATGGGACGGCCGAACTGCACCCGCTCCTTGGCGTAGGCGATGGCCGCCTCGAAGGCGCCCATCTGGCAGCCGACCGCGTTCCAGGCCACACCGCCGCGGGTCAGCTTGAGCACCCGGTTGACGTCCCGGAACGAGTTGCCCTCCGCCAGCTTGTTCTCCGCCGGCACCCGGCAGTCCTCGAAGACGATGTCGGCGTTCTGCACGGTCCGGAGGGCGTACTTGCCCTCCATCTTGGTGGCGGTGAAGCCGGGGGTGTCCTTCTCGACGACGAGGGTCTTCACCTGGTCGTCGGCGACGTCGCGGGCGAACACGATGACGACGTCGGCGAAGGTGCCGTTGCCGATCCAGCGCTTGGCGCCGTCGATCACCCACTCGTCCCCGTCGCGGCGGCAGGTGGTCTCCAGGCCCTGCGCGACGTCGGAGCCCCCGTGCGGCTCGGTCAGCGCGAACGCGCCGATCTTCTGCAGGGCCACCATGTCGGGCACCCAGCGCGCCCGCTGCTCGTCCGAGCCGAGCAGCACGATCGACCCCATCGACAGGCCGTTGTGCACACCGAGGAAGGTCGCCATCGACGGGTCGACCCGCGAGGCCTCGAGGGAGATGAAGCCGGTGAACAGCCGGGAGGCGCGCGGCCGGTGCTCCAGGTCGTAGCTGCGCCCGACCATGCCCTCCTCGGCGAAGCGCGGGACGAGGTCCATCGGGAAGGTCGCCGACTCCCACGACTCGTTGACCCGCGGCCGGACCTCCTCGTCCAGGAAGCGCCGGATGCCCAGCAGCTCCTTGCGCTCGTCCCCGCTCAGCAGGGACTCGTAGTCGTAGAGGTCGCCGAGCAGTCCGTCGATCATCGCGGGGTCCTCCCGTCGTCGGGTGTCACCCGCTGCTCTACCCGTCGGCGGGACGGCGCAACTCCACCGCGGCCGTCGCGTAGGGCCGGGTCGTCGCCGTCGACGTCGTGGCCGACACCGCGAACCCGCGCGACCCGGCGACGTCCGCGAGCCCGGCCACGAGCCGGGGCCCGGCACCGGGGTCCATGAGGGAGGAGGCGACGACGACGCGCCCACCGGCGGCGAGCACCCGGTCGAGCACGTCCCACTCGGGAGCCGGCGGGGTCCAGAACGCCCGCACGTTCGAGGCGACCACGGCGTCGAAGCGCTCGTCCCCCAGGTCGGCGGCGGCCAGCGGCGCGGTGACCAGCCGCACCCGGCCGGCGTCGACGGCCGCCTGGTTGCGCCGGGCCGCGGCGGCCACCATGCGCGCGGAGCGGTCGACGACGACGACCCGTCCGCCGTCGCCGACCGCCGCGGCCAGCAGGGTCACCAGGACGCCGTGACCGCAGCCGACCTCGAGCACCCGCTCCCCCGGGGCGGCCGCCACCACGCCGGCGACCCAGGCGAGCCGGTCGGAGGCGGAGCTCGTGGTGCCCATGCCCACCCCCTACCCGCGGAACCGGCCCGGCGCCGCGCGGTGGCGCATCGACCGTGGGGGCGCTCGGTCCGGGGGATGCGCTCCACCGTCACGGTCACCGGCTGCCACGATGGGCTCCACTCGATCCGAGGAGGGCCGACGGTGCGGGTGTTCGTCACGGGGGCGACGGGGGCGATCGGCGGGCACGTGGTCCCCGCACTGGTCGCAGCGGGCGTGCAGGTGACCGCACTGGCCCGCACGCCGGGGAAGGCCGCCGCGCTGACCGCGCGGGGAGCGACCCCGAGTGCGGTGTCCCTGTTCGACCGGGCGGCGCTCGCCGACGCCCTCGCCGGCCACGACGCGGTCGCCAACCTGGCCACCGCCATCCCGTCGCCGCGGACCTTCCTGCGCGCGTCGGCCTGGCGCGCCAACGAGCGGGTGCGCCGCGAGGGCTCGGCGGCGGTCGCGGCGGCCGCCCGTCAGGCGGGTGTGCCCCGGCTCGTCCAGGAGTCCATCACCTTCCTGTACCCCTCACGCGGCGCCGAGTGGATCGACGAGGACGTCGTCCCCGACCCCTTCCCCCTGGCCGAGGTCAACCTGGCCGCCGAGGCCAGTGCGCGCACGCACGGCGACGGCGTCGTCCTCCGCTTCGGGCTGTTCTACGGCCCCGGCTCGACGCACACCGATCTCATGCTGGGCCTGGCCCGCAGGCACGTCGCCTTCGTGGCCGGAGCGCCGCAGGACTTCCTGTCCTCGCTCCACCTCGCCGATGCGGCCGCCGCGGTCGTCGCGGCCCTCGAGGCGCCGGCGGGGACGTACAACGTCGTCGACGACGAGCCCGTGACCCGCTCCGCGTACGCCGCCGCGCTGGGGGCCGCGGTCGGCGTCCGGCCGTGGCTGGCGCTGCCCGGGCGCGCGGCGCGGCTGGCGGGTGGGCAGGCCGAGTCGCTGGTGCGCTCGCAGAGGGTGGCCAACGGCCGCTTCCGGGAGGCGACCGGGTGGTCGCCGCGGTACCGCTCGGTGCGCGAGGGCCTGCGCGCGGCCTGACCCGGCCGGTCAGCCGCGGCGGCGGCGACGGGCGGCGAAGGCCCGCTGCACGCGACGCCAGCGGTTGGGCGTGTGCTCGGCGTCGAGCAGCTCGGTGTCGGCGAGGAAGCGCTCGAGCGGGTCGAGGCGGGGCGGCTCGAAGGGCACCAGCGAACGGCCGGTCAGCCGCAGCAGGGAGTCGACGGCGCGCACCAGCGACCCGCCGCAGCGCTCGACGGTCGCCGCGACCTCCTCGGGTGCGACCCCGAGGTGCTCGCCGAGCAGCCGGTGCCGCAGGCCCAGGACGGCGGCCGACACCTCCGCCTCCCGGTCGTCGCCGGTCCGGGCCTCGATCGACAGGTCGCACTCGGTGTCCAGGCCCATCGACCGGTTGTTGAGGTTGGACGAGCCGATCCGCAGCAGCCGGTCGTCGACGCACAGGACCTTCGCGTGCACGTAGACCGGCCGGCGGCCGTCGGTGACCGGCACGAACAGCCGAAAGCGGTCGTACCGGTCGGCGCGCCGGACGTGGTCGAGCAGCTTGGCCCGGGCGGTGCCCATGGCCTTCTCCTCGAGCCAGCCGTCGGCGGTCTCGGGGTTGAGGACGACGAAGTCCGGCCCGTCCTCCTCCCCCAGCCGCTCGGCGATCGCCTCGGCGATGCGGCGGTTGGCGAAGTACTGCGTCTCGATGTAGACGGTGCGCCGGGCAGCGGCGATCGCGGCCAGCCACAGCAGCTCGATCTCGTGCACCAGTTCCGCGCCGCGGTAGGCGGGCCGGGTGCGCGAGACGGCGACGTCGACGTCGGTGAGCAGCGGCTCGACCCCGTCGGGCCAGCACGCCTCGACGTCGGTCACCGGCTCCAGGCGCTGGCCGGTGCCGCTCTCCCAGCGTTCGCGGGCCAGGTCCCCGATCACGCGGGCGGCCGGCCCGGACACCAGGCTCGTGACGTCGTGCCACGGACCGCGCGGCCGGGTGGAGTGCGGCCGGTGCCGCATCGGGTGGCGGTCGAGGTGCTCGGAGGTGTCCCACCGGTCGGTGGTGACGTCGATGCCGCCGGCGAAGGCCAGGCAGTCGTCGATGACGACGATCTTCTGGTGGTGCGCGCCGCCGAGCGGGTGGTGGGTGTCGACGGTCATGCGCAGCCGGTCGGGGGTGCGGCGGTCGAGCAGCACGATCGGCGTCAGCCCCCGGCCGAGGGCGGCGACCATGCCGAGGTCCCACTGCAGGACGCCGATCTCCAGCCGCGGGTTCGTCTCGACCGCCCGCTGCAGGACGCGGCCCAGGCGGTCGTCGCGGGCGCGGCCGCCGGCGCGCGGGTCCATGCGGATGCGCGGGTCGAAGTCCCAGCCGATGAACAGCACCCGCCGCTCGGCCCGCAGGACGGCGCGCTTGAGGGCGGCGAAGTAGTCGGCGGCGTCGACGAAGACGGCGTGCCGCTCGGCGCGCTCGATCCGCCAGCAGGTCTCCCCCGGGACGAGCAGGCTGTCGTCGGTGGGGGCCGGGACGGGCGGCTGCCGGAGCGCCGGGACGGTGGGGACGCGGGAGGTCGTCCCGGCGGCGTCGGCGCTCTCGATCACCCCGAGAGTGTGCCGACCTGCGCGAGCACCGCGGACGGACGCCCCGACCGAGCACCCGAAGGAGTGGTGGCTCCTCCCCCTCGTCTCCGCGAGGACGTCTGCCAGGGGTGTTGTGCCGCCACCCCGGTGTTCGCGACCCTGGTGACACGTCGCGGGGGCCGGGCACGCGAGGGAGCATCGACATGGCGCTGGACACCAGGATCGCCAGGGCGTTCGGGCTCGAGGGGGACGCCTGGCAGCGTCACGCCAACCCGTGGAGCGTCTACACGCGCATCCCCATCCCGCCGCTGCTGGTCGCCGCGATCTGGAGCCGCAGCCGGATCGGGTGGCGGTCACTCGTCCCCGTGGGCGCGGTGTGCGCGTGGGCCGTGGTCAACCCCCGGGCCTTCCCGCCACCGCGGTCGCTGGACCACTGGGCGTCCAGGGGTGTGCTGGGCGAGACCTGCTGGGCGAGGCGGCACGAGGTCCCCGTCCCCGCGCGGCACCGGGTCGCGCCGAACGTGCTCGGCGCCGTCAGCGCACTGGGCGTGCCGTTCATCGTGCGGGGGCTCGTGGTCCGGGACGGGTGGATGGTCCTGTTCGGCCTCGCCGTCCAGATGGCCGGGAAGGTCTGGTTCATCGACCGGATGGCCCTCCTCTACGACGACGTCGCACCCGCCGGGTCCGCGACCGTCGCGGTGCCCCTGCACACGGTGGGCGCGCCGCAGCGCTGACCGGCCGGGACACGGCACCGCCACCGCCCGGCGGCTCAGTCCGGCAGCACCTTGCCGGGGTTCATCAGTCCCGGCGCGTCGAACAGCTGCTTGATCCCCCGCATCAGGTCGAGGTCGAGCGCGTCCTTGTAGTCGACGACGACGTCCCGCTTCGACTGCCCCAGCCCGTGCTCGGCGCTGATGCTGCCGTCGAGCGCGTGCGTGACGTCGTAGACGACGCGCGACAGCTCCGGGGCCCGCGCGCGGAACGCGTCGTCGTCGCCGCCCACCGGCTTGCTGAGGTTGTGGTGCAGGTTGCCGTCCCCGACGTGGCCGTAGGTGACCACGCGGATGCCGGGGACGGCGTCGGCCAGCGCCCGGCGGGTCCGCTCGAGGAACTCGGGGATCCGGCTGACCGGCACCGTGACGTCGTGCTTGAGACTGGGACCCTCCCGGTTCTGCGCCTCGGAGACGCCCTCGCGCAGCGCCCACAGCGCGGCGGCCTGGGCGGCGCCGGCCGCGACCACGGCGTCCACCGCGGCGCCCCGTTCGAACGCCTCGGCCAGGCCCGACTCGACCACCGCGTCGAGGCCGGCGTCGTCCAGGGTGTCGCTCAGCTCGACCAGCGCGTACCAGGGGTGGACTCCTGCGATCGGGTCACGCGCGCCGGGCACGTGACGCAGGACGAAGTCCACGCTCTGCCGGGACATCAGCTCGAAACCGGTCAGCCGGTCGCCGGCGTGCGCGCGGAGGACGCCGAGGAGGTCGACCGCCGACCGCGGGTCCGGCAGGGCCACCCACGCCGTCGTCCGGCTGCGCACCGCCGGGTAGAGCTTGAGCACGGCGGCGGTGATCACGCCCAGCGTGCCCTCCGCGCCGATGAACAGCTGCTTGAGGTCGTAGCCGGTGTTGTCCTTGCGCAGGCCGCGCAGGCCGTTCCAGACCCGCCCGTCCGGGAGGACCACCTCCAGTCCCAGGGTGAGGTCGCGCATCGTGCCGTACCGCAGCACGCCGGTCCCGCCCGCGTTGGTGGCCAGGTTGCCGCCGACCGTGCAGCTGCCCTCGGCCCCCAGCGACAGCGGGAAGAGCTGCCCCGCGGCCGCGGCGGCCTCCTGCACCGACCGGAGGACGGCCCCGGCCTCCACGGTCACGGTCTGGTTCGCAGCGTCGAGGTCCCGGATCCGGCGCATGCGCGTCAGGGAGAGCACCACCTGACGCCCGGAGGAGTCCGGGACGGCGCCCCCGCACAGCCCCGTGTTCCCGCCCTGCGGCACCACGGCGACGCCCGACCCACGGCACAGCGCCACCACGGCGGCGACCTCGGCGGTGCTGCCCGGCCGGACGACGGCCGCGGCGGTCCCCGAGTACGCGTGGCGCCAGTCGGTCAGGTAGCCGCTCATCCCGGCGGGGTCGTCGACCACCCCGGCCGGGCCGACGACGTCGCGCAGCCGGACGGCCAGGTCCACGGTCACGGGGCACCCACTCCCTGGTCGGGCGCGGCGGCGACCACCGGCGTCAGTCCGAGGACCCGCCGCGCCCCCGCCACCGCCTCCGCCAGCCGGTCGGGGTCCGGCGCCCGGACGGACGCGGCCGACGGTGCGAGCGCCGCCAGCCGCGGGGCCCACTCCGCCATCCGTTGCGGGGAGCTCGCCGCGAGGACGTCGAGCGCCGTGGCGACGGCGGTCGAGGCGCCGGGCGAGGCGCCGAGCAGCGCAGCGAGTGACCCGCCCGCGGACGTGAGGACCTCGGTGCCGAAGCCGACCACCGTCCCGCGGCCGCCCGTCCGCTTGAGGACCTGCACCCGCTGGCCCGCGGTCACCAGCGTCCAGTCCTCCGCCCGCGCCGAGGGCACGAAGCGCCGCAGCGCCGCCATCCGCGCCTCCCGGGAGGAGGTCACCTGCCGGACCAGGTAGCCGACCAGCGACCGGTTGTCCCTCACGGAGGCCAGCAGGACCGGCAGGTTGCCCGCGCGCACCGAGCGCAGCAGGTCGGTGGGCCGGCCGTGGACGAGGAAGCGCGGGGAGAAGGCGGCGAACGGGCCGAACAGCAGCGACTCCCGGCCGTCGACCACCCGGAGGTCCAGGTGCGGGACGGAGATGGACGGCGCGCCCGGCTCCGCGTGGCCGTAGACCTTGCCCCGGTGCGCCGCCACGAGTTGGGGCCGGTCGGTGCGCAGGAACCGGCCGCTGATCGGGAAGGCCCCGTACCGCCGCACCTCCGGGACCCTCGCCGCCTGCAGCAGGGGCAGCGTCCCGCCGCCCGCACCGACGAAGACGTACGGCGTCCGCAGCCGCCGGCGCCGCCGGGTACCGAGGTCGCGCACCTCGAGGTGCCAGTGCCGCCCTCGCCGGCGCAGCGACGTCACCTCCTGCCGCGTCCGCACGTCCCCACCGCGCCGCTGGAGAGCGGCCAGCAGCTGCCGGGTCAGCACGCCGAAGTCGACGTCGGTGCCCTGCGCCGCCCGGGTGGCCGCCAGCGGTTCGTCCCCGGCGCGGCCCGCGAACAGCAGCGGCAGCCAGGCGGCCAGGACGGCGGGGTCCTCGCTGAACTCCAGGTCGGTGAACAGCGGGTGCCCCCGCAGCGCCTCCCAGCGGGCCCGCAGCCACGCGACGCCGTCGGCACCCCGGCCCAGGCCCAGGTGCGGCACGGACCGGACGAAGGCCTCCGGTGGCCCCAGCTCGCCGCGTTCCACCAGCCGGGCCCAGAACAGCAGCGAGGACGCGAACTGCTCACCGATCCGCACCGCGCCGGAGGCGTCCACACCGCCGTCGGGCCGCCGGGGCGTGTAGTTGAACTCGCAGAGCCCGGCGTGGCCGGTGCCGGCGTTGTTCTGCGCCGAGGAGCTCTCCAGCCCGGCCGCGTCGAGTCGCTCCAGGACGGCGATCCGCCAATCCGGCTGGACCTCGGCCAGGAGCACCCCGAGGGTGGCGCTCATGACCCCGCCCCCGACGAGGACGACGTCCCACTCCTCGACCGGGCTCCCCTCCACCGCGGCTCCTCCCTCGTCGGCGACCGTGGGCCACGCTAGGGAGCCGCTGCGATGCCTGTCCAAGACCACCGTGGCATGACGCGATGCCCGGTGGGCATGGCACTCAGCCGAGCAGCAGGGCGATGCCGAGGAGCACCGGCACCGAGAGGACCGTGCTCAGCAGGACGACGTCCCGGACGAGCAGCGTGCCGCGGTCGTAGGTGGAGGCGTAGACGAAGACGTTCTGCGCCGTCGGCAGCGCGGAGGTCACCGTCACCGCCAGCAGCGCCACCCCGTCCAGGCTGGCCACCCAGCGGCCGAGGGCGTGGGCCAGCGCCGGCTGCGCGAGCGTCTTGAGCGCCACCGCGAGCCACACCCGGCCCGCCGCCTCCCCGGACGCCGGCCGGGGCGCGCCGTGCAGGCTCATGCCGTAGGCGAGCAGCGCGGCGGGCACGGCCAGCCCGGCGGTGAGCTCGATCGGCTCCAGCACCACCGCCGGCAGCCGCACCCCGGTCGCGGCCAGCAGCACGCCCAGGCCGCAGCCGATCACGACCGGCGTGGTGAGCGGCTGGGCGAGCACCCGCCAGCGGGACCGCGCCCGCGTGCGCGAGCCGGCGAGGACGGCCAGCCCGAGCGGCGCCAGCACGAGCACCTGGAACAGCAGGACGGGCGCGACGAACGAGGCGTCGCCCAGCACGTACACCGAGATCGGGACGCCGAGGTTGCCGGCGTTCACGTACGAGGCGGCCAGCCCCCCGGCGGTCAGCTCGGCCGGCCTCAGCCGCCAGCGCCACCGCGCCAGTGCTGCGAAGAGCAGCGCACAGAGCACCGCGCTGCCCGCGGTCGCGACCAGTGCGGGCGACACCAGCACGCCGGGGTCGGCGTCGGCGAGGGTGAGCAGCAGCAGCGCCGGCGTCGCCACCACGTAGGAGAGCTTCGAGAGCACCGCCCCGGCGCCCTCGCCCAGGGTGCCGGAGCGGCCCACGAGCCAGCCGACGGCGATGACCGCGGTGAGGGCGGCGAAGCCACCCATCACCCCGTTCACGCGGCGATCGCGTCCCCGACCGCCCGGGCGAGCCGGGTCAGGGCCTCCGGTGGCGCCTGCGGGAGGAACAGGCTCGGCTCGGTGAGCTCCAGCTCGAGCAGCACCGGTCGCCCGTCGGTGTCGGCGACGAGGTCGATCCGCGCGTACAGCAGCGGGGCGGCGCCCGGCACCAGCGACGGGACGGCGTCGCACACCGCCTGCGCCACCTCCCGCTGCTCCGGTGTCGCCTCGGCCGGCCGCAGGTCCCCACGGCTGTCCCGGTCCTGGCGGACGCCCTCGCCGCGGGCCAGCAGCGGCCCCTTGCGCACGGCGTGGGAGAAGCGGCCGCCGATGAACAGCAGCGCCGTCTCACCGGCGTCGTCGACGCGGGACAGGTACGGCTGGACCATCGCCGTGCGGCCCGCGGACGTCAGCTCGCCGGCGTGCGCCAGGGCGTCCCCGGCGTCGGACCACCGCGCGGTGTCCCGCGAGCCGGCCGACACCGACGGCTTGACCACCCACTCCCCCGCGTCGGGCAGCTCGCCGGCCGTGGTGGGGTCCCAGACGGTGGGCACCACCGGGAGCCCGCAGCGCTCCAGGTCGCGCAGGTGGGCCTTGTCGGTGTTCCAGCGCAGCACCGGCGCCGGGTTGCGCAGCCGCGGGACCGCCTCCGCCCACGCCAGGAACTCCGCCCGGCGCCAGGCGTAGTCCCAGCAGGACCGGACGACGGCGAGGTCGAAGCGGGCCCAGTCCACCGCGGGGTCGTCCCAGCGGACGAGGTCGACGGCGAGCCCGGCCTCCCGCAGCGCCGGGGCGGCGAGCGGGAGGTCGGGGTCGACGCGCAGGCCGCGCTCGGAGCTGACCAGGGCGACCCGCGCACTCACTCCGGCAGCCTCAGCACCCCGTCGACGCGCCGCGGGATGCCGCGGAAGCCGTCGGTCAGCTCCGGCGGGAGCACCTCCTGCGGCGCCCCCTGCCAGGTGACCGGCCGCAGGAACCGGCGGACCGCCGTCGTCCCCACCGAGGTGTGCTGCGAGTTCGTCGACGGCCACGGGCCACCGTGGTGCTGGGCCCAGGAGACGGCCACGCCGGTGGGGTAGGCGTCGTAGACCAGCCGGCCGGCCCGCGTGCGCAGCTGCTCGGAGACCGCCAGCGGCAGCTCGGTCTCCCCCGCGCCGCGCAGCACGGTGGCCGTCAGGGACGACGGCATCTCCCCCAGCGCCGCGAACAGCTCGGCCTCGCCGTCGTAGCGGGCCACGACCGAGACCGGCCCGAAGCACTCCTCGGTCACCTGCTCCGGCAGGTCGCCGGCCGTCGTCCCCAGCAGCAGCGGGGCCGCGGCGAAGCCGGCGCCGTCGGGCTCGGCGCCGCGGGCGAGCACCTCGACGCCCGGCGCCCCCGCCAGGCCGTCGGAGATGCGGCCGTAGGAGGCGGCGATGCCCTCGTTGAGCAGCACGGGGGCGCCGGCACCGCGCACGGCCTCGGCCATGGCGTCGACGACGGCGTCCCCCTCCGGCCCGGCCGGCACGAACGCCAGCCCGGGCTTGGTGCAGAACTGGCCGCCGCCGAGGGTGAAGGAGCCGACCAGCTCGGTGCCGATCGTCGTACCGCGCTCGGCGGCCGCCTGCGGGGTGACGACCACCGGGTTGAGGCTGGAGAGCTCGCCGAAGAACGGCACCGGGTCGGGGCGCCGCTCGATGATCTCCAGCAGTGCGCGGCCGCCGTTCACCGAGCCGGTGAAGCCGACGGCGCGGATGGCGGGGTGGGCCACCAGGTCGGCGCCGGCCTGCAGGCCGTGCACGATGCCCAGCGTGCCGTCGGGCGCCCCGGCCTTGCGGGTCGCGGCGTCCAGGACGTCGAACACCAGCTGCGAGGTCGCCGGGTGCGAGCCGTGCGCCTTGACGACGACGGGGCAGCCGGCCGCGAGCGCGGAGGCGGTGTCGCCGCCGGGCACGGAGAAGGCCAGAGGGAAGTTGCTCGCGCCGAAGACCGCGACCGGGCCGAGCGGGATCAGCATCCGGCGCAGGTCGGGCCGGGGGCCCATCGGGGTGTCGCCGGCGTGGTCGATCGCGGCCTCGACGTAGCTGCCCTCGTCGAGCACCTCGGCGAACAGCCGCAGCTGGTAGCAGGTGCGGGTGAGCTCGCCGTTCAGCCGCGTCGGGCCGAGCGCCGTCTCGCGGTCGGCGACGGCGACGACGTCGTCCCGCCGGGCCTCCAGGGCGTCGGCGAGGGCCCGCAGCAGCGCCGCCCGCCCGGCGCGGCCGAGGGCGTCCAGACCAGGGGCGGCGGCGAGCGCGGCGGCGCAGAGCCGGTCGACCTCCGCGGTGGTCGTCTCCTGGGCGACGACCTCGACGGCCTCGCCGGTGCGGGGATCGGTGCTGACGACGTCGGACACGGGTGCCTCCTGTGCTGTGGTGCGGGGGGGGTCAGCGGGTCGCGCCGACGGTGACGCGGTCGACCGTCCAGGCGCGGGCCTGCTCGCTCAGGGTGATGCCCAGCCCCGGACGGTCGGAGATGTACATGCGCCCGTCGCGGGTCTCCAGGCGCTCCTCGAACAGCGGGTACAGCCAGTCGAAGTGCTCCACCCACGGCTCGCGCGGGTAGGCCGCCGCCAGGTGGGCGTGGATCTCCATCGCGAAGTGCGGGGCCAGCTGCAGGTTGGCGACGTCGGCGAGGGTGGCGAGCGTGAGGAACTGGGTGATGCCGCCGATGCGGGGGGCGTCGGGCTGGATGACGTCGACCGCGCCGTGCCGGATCAGCTCGGCGTGCTCGGCGACGCTGGTCAGCATCTCACCGGTGGCGACGGCGGTGTCCAGCGACCGGGCGAGCTCGGCGTGGCCCTCGGCGTCGTAGGCGTCGAGCGGCTCCTCGATCCACACGAGGTCGAACTCCTCCAGCCGCCGGCTGACCCGCATGGCGGTCGGCCGGTCCCACTGCTGGTTGGCGTCGACCATGAGCGGGACGCCGTCGCCGAGGTGCTCGCGGACGGCGCGCACCCGGCGCAGGTCCTCCGCCGAGTCGGGCAGCCCGACCTTGATCTTGATGCCGCCGATGCCCTGCTCGAGGGTGCGGGTGGCGTTGTCGCGCACCTGGTCGATCGACTCGTGCAGGAAGCCGCCGGAGGTGTTGTAGCAGCGCACCGAGTCGCGGTGCGCGCCGAGCAGCTTGGCCAGCGGCAGGCCGGCGCGCCTGGCCTTGAGGTCCCACAGCGCGACGTCGATCGCGGCGATGGCCTGCGTCGAGGCGCCGCTGCGACCCACGGAGGCGCCGGCCCAGACCAGCTTGGTCCACAGCCGGCCGATGTCGCTGGGGTCCTCACCGATCAGGTCGGGTGCGACCTCGCGGGCGTGCGCGAACTGCGCCGGGCCGCCGGCCCGCTTGGAGTAGCTGAACCCGACGCCCTCGTGGCCGCCCTCGGTGGCGATCTCGGCGAAGAGGAAGGCGACCTCGGTCATCGGGCGCTGCCGGCCGGTGAAGACCTTGGCGTCGCTGATCGGGTTGGGCAGGGGCAGCGTGACCGAGGACAGGGTCACGGACTCGATCCGGTCGAGCACCGCCGGCGCGCTGGCCGGGGGCGCGGTGGGGACCGTGGTGGTCATGTCTCTCCTCGGGAGGATCAGCGGACGAGGCACGGGCGCTTGGGGTCGAACGCCCAGCCGGGGACGAGGTACTGCATCGCGACGGCGTCGTCGCGCGCGCCGAGGCCGTGCTCGAGGTACAGCTCGTGCGCGGCGGCGAGGGCGTCCCGGTCGAGCTCCACACCGAGACCCGGAGTCGTGGGGACCACGATCGCGCCGTCGCGGATCTGCAGCGGTTCGCGGGTCAGCGCCTGCCCGTCCTGCCAGATCCAGTGCGTGTCCAGTGCGGTGACCTGCCCGGGCGCGGCCGCGCCGACCTGGGTGAACATCGCCAGTGAGACGTCGAAGTGGTTGTTCGAGTGCGAGCCCCAGGTCAGCCCGAAGTCGGCGCACAGCTGGGCGACCCGGACCGAGCCGCGCATGGTCCAGAAGTGCGGGTCGGCCAGCGGGATGTCGACGGCGTTGGACCGGATGGCGTGCGCCATCTGCCGCCAGTCGGTGGCGATCATGTTGGTCGCCGTGGGGAGCCCGGTGGCCCGGCGGAACTCGGCCATGGTCTCCCGGCCGGAGTAGACGCCCTCGGCGCCCACCGGGTCCTCGGCGTAGGCCAGCACCCCGTGCAGGTCGTGGCAGAGCTCGACCGCCTCGGCCAGCAGCCAGCCGCCGTTGGGGTCGAGGGTGACGCGGGCGTCGGGGAACCGCTGCGCCAGCGCGCGGACGGCGGCGACCTCCTGCTCGCCGGCGAGCACGCCGCCCTTGAGCTTGAAGTCGCTGAACCCGTACCGGGCCTGCGCGGCCTCGGCCAGTGCGACCACCGCCTCGGGGGTCATCGCCGGCTCCCGGCGCAGCCGCTGCCAGTCGTCGGCCGGGTCGTCCTCGACCAGGTAGGGCAGGTCGGTGGCCCGCGGGTCGCCCACGTAGAAGAGGTAGCCCAGCATCGGCACGCTGTCGCGCTGCTGCCCCTCCCCCAGGAGCTCGGCCACCGGGACGCCGAGGTGCTGCCCGAGGAGGTCGAGCAGCGCCGACTCCAGCGCGGTGACCGCGTGGATCGTCGTCCGCAGGTCGAAGGTCTGCAGGCCGCGGCCTCCGGCGTCGCGGTCGGCGAAGGTGGCCGCCACCTGGCGCAGCAGCGTCCCGTACCGCGCCACCGGCTGACCGGTCAGCAGTGCACCGGCGTCGGCGATGGTGCGGCGGATCGCCTCGCCGCCGGGCACCTCACCGACGCCGGTCCGTCCCTCGCTGTCGGTGACGATCGCGATGTTGCGGGTGAAGAAGGGGCCGTGCGCGCCGCTGAGGTTGAGCAGCATGCTGTCGTGCCCGGCGACGGGCACCACCTCGACACCGGCGACGGTGGGCGTGCGACCGGTCGGCATGGGAGTCCTCGCCGTCCTCTCGGGTCCGGGAGCGGGGTCAGGAGACCTTGTCGACCAGGGCGGTGAGCTCGGCGAGCTCGGCCTCGGTCAGGTTCGACAGCGGCGGGCGGACCGGGCCGCCGTTCCGCCCGACCGCGGTGAGGCCGGCCTTCACGATGGAGACCGCGTAGCCCCGGGCCCGGTCGCGGATGTCCAGGTAGGGGATCACGAAGTCGTTGAGCATCTGGTAGACGGCGGCGCGGTCCTGGGCGCGCACGGCTGCGTAGAACCGCAGCGCGAACTCGGGCAGGAAGTTGTACAGCGCCGAGGAGTAGGTGCTCACGCCCAGCTGGAGCAGCGGCAGCGCGAAGGTCTCGGCCGTGGGGAGCCCGCCGACGTAGATCAGCCGGTCCCCGACACGGGCGTACGTGCGGGTCATCTGCTCGATGTCGCCGACACCGTCCTTGAGGCCGATCAGGTTGGGGTTGCGGTCGGCGACCTCGGCGACGGTGGTGTCGGTGAGCACCGCGTTGGCCCGGCTGTAGACGATCACCCCCAGGTCGGTGGCCCGGCAGACGGCGCTGACGTGGTCGGCCAGGCCCCGCTGGCTGGCCTCGGTGAGGTAGGGCGGGAAGAGCAGCAGCCCCGAGGCGCCGGCGGCCTGCGCGGCCTGTGCCTGGGCGACGGCGACGGCGGTCCCGCCGGTGGCCGGGGCGACGACCGGGACCCGGTCGGCCACCTCGTCGACGGCCACGCGGACGACCCGGTCGATCTCCGCCGAGGTCAGCGAGAAGCCCTCGCCCGTGCCGCCGGCGGCGAACAGGCCGGCGACGTCGAAGCCCGCCTGCCACGCCAGGTGCTCGCGGTACCGCGTCTCGTCGAACTGCAGCTCGGCGTCGAAGTGGGTCACCGGGAAGGAGAGCAGGCCGGACTTCAGCCGGTCGGCGAGGGCGTCGGGGGGCAGCAGCGTCACGGGGTGTCCTTGGGTCCGACGGGTCCGCGCCGGGTCGTCCGGCGGCGCGGGCTGTGGTCGCGGCCACCGTAGGAACGCCATCCGATGCCCGTCCAATCGCGTTTGCGCATCGGACGATGCACCTGGGGTATCAGAGTCGCCCGGCCCGCTGCTCCAGCACCGTGAGCGCCCGCCACAGCGCGGGGTTCTTCGAGTCCTTGGCCCAGAGCAGGTGCAGCTCGACCGGCTCGGGCACAGGCGTCTCCAGCCGCACGAACGCCACACCCTCGATGGCCATCCGGGCGGCGGACGCCGGGACGAACGCCACCCCGCGCCCGGCCGCGACCAGCCACAGCATGGTGAGCACCTGACTCACGGTGTGCACCGTGTTCTCCGCGGCGATCGGCACGACACCGGCCACCAGGTCGTAGAAGTACTTCGCCGTGGTCGGCGAGTGCATGACGACGGGGACCGGTGCCAGGTCCGCGGCCGTCACCGGCCGGCCCAGCTCGAGCAGCCGGTGCCCCACCGGCGCGGCGACGAGCAGCGCCTCGCGGTGCAGCAGGCGGTGCCCGAAGGCCTCCTCGTCGAAGGGCGGCCGGCCCAGGCCCAGGTCGATCTCCTCGTTGAGCAGCCCCGCCACCTGCTCGCGGGTGACCATCTCGGCGAGGTCGACGTCGACGTCGGGCAGCTCCTGCGCCAGGTCGTTGAGCAGCTCGCCGAGCACCCCGTAGGTCGAGGCGGCGGTGAAGCCGATGCGCACCACGCCACTGGCCCCGGAGGACACCCGCCGGGCGAGCTCGGGTGCGGAGTCCGCCAGACCGAGCAGCCGGCGCGCCTCGACGAGGAAGACCTGACCGGCGGCGGTCAGGGTGACGCGGCGGTTGTCCCGCTCGAGCAGCTGGGCGCCGACGACCCGCTCGAGCTTCTGGATCTGCCGGCTCAACGGCGGTTGGGTCATGCTCAGCCGAGCGGCCGCACGGCCGAAGTGCAGCTCATCGGCGACGGCCACGAAACCGCGGAGTTGCTCCAGCGTGAAGGCCATGCCGGCAAGGTATCAATCGATGCCTCAATGGATTTGGACAGGCATGAGCAGGGCTTCTTACGCTCGCCGACGACACGGCGTCCGTGACGCCACTCACACTGCCCGCGGCCCGGCCCCGGCTGCACCCCGAGGAGAACTCTCATGACCACTGACATCCGCGCGCGCCGGTGGGCGACGGCCGGCACCGGCCTCGCCCTGACCCTGTCGCTGGCAGCCTGCGGGGGCAACGTCGGCGGCGGGGGCGGCGGGTCCGCCGAGGGCGAGTTCCCGGGCGACGACCCCGTCACCGTGCTCGTCGGCCAGGACCCCGGCGGCAGCACCGACCTCATCGCCCGCGCGCTGGCCGACGAGGTCTCCGACGACCTCGGCGTCCCGGTCACCGTGGAGAACCGGCCCGGCGCCAACGGCGCGCTCGCCGCCCAGGAGCTGGCCGGCGCGGAGCCCGACGGCCACACCCTGATGGTCTACAACGGCACCCTGGCCTACATCACGCCGCTGGCCGTCGCCGAGGGCGAGGCGCCCGACATCGCCGACTACGAGATCGTCACCGGCCTCAGCCAGGACGACTACGTGCTGGTGACCGCGCCGTCCTCCGGCTTCACGACGGTCGAGGACCTCGCCAACGCCGGGCGCCCGGTCACCTTCGGGACCACGGGCGTCGGCACCGGCAGCCAGCTCTCCCAGGAGCTGCTCTTCGCCCAGGCCGGCATCGAGGCCACCGCCGTGCCCTTCGACGGCGGCTCCCCCACGCTGACCGCGGTGCTCGGCGGCCAGGTCGACGTCGGCTCCATCCAGCTGGGCGAGGCCATCGAGCAGATCGAGGCCGGCGAGCTGACCCCGATCGTGACCTTCGCCGAGGAGCGGGTCAGCTACCTGCCCGACACCCCGACCGCCGTCGAGGCGGGCTACGACGCGCCGGTCCAGCAGTCCCGCGCGGTCTTCGCCCCGAAGGACACGCCCGACGACGTCCTCGAGACCCTGCAGGCGTCGTTCCAGACGGCGTTCGAGTCCGAGGCCTACCAGCAGTTCAACGAGGACAACCAGCTCACCCCGAACGAGATCGACGGCGAGGAGGTCCGCGAGACGTGGACCTCGAACCTCGAGCAGTACCGCAGCGTCGTCGAGCAGTACGGGATCGACCTCGGCGGGGACGCGTGACCTCTCCCGCGGGCGGGGCGCACGTCCCGGGTGGCCCCGGCGGCTCCACGGCCGCCGGGGCCACCCCCCAGGCCCGCCCCGGGGTGCCGCCGGTGGAACCCGCCGCCGAGGAGTTCGACCTCGAGGAGGCCATCCACCAGGTGGAGGCCGAGGAGCACGAGGGCCGCCCGCCGGCCGCCGGGCTGCTGGGGAACCTGGTCGTCGCCGTCGCGGTCGTCGCCCTCGGGGTCGCCGCGGTCGTCGGCTCGCTGGCCCTCGACGCCGGCAGCGCCCGCAGCCCCGAGGCGGGCACCTGGCCGCTCGTCCTCAGCGTCGTGGTCGTCGTCCTCGGCCTGGCGCTCGTGGCGACCGCCCGGCGCACCACCGACGCCGAGCGGTTCAGCCGCACCAGCTGGCTGGTGCTCGCCGGCCTGGCGACCATGGTCGTCTTCGTCGCGCTCATCTCGGTCATCGGCTTCGAGATCCCCGCGGCGCTGCTCGCCTTCGTCTGGCTCCGCTTCCTCGGGCACGAGAGCTGGCGCACCTCGGTCGTCACGAGCCTGGCCATGGTGGTCGCCTTCTACCTCGTCTTCGTGGCCGCCCTCTCGGTCCCCATCCCGCACCTGTTCTAGGAGACGCCGTGGACCTCGCCCCGGTGCTCGACGGCTTCGGCGTCGTGCTCGAGCCGACCAACCTGCTCTACTGCCTGATCGGTGTCGTCGTCGGCATGCTGGTCGGCGTGCTGCCCGGCCTGGGACCGGCGGCCACCATCGCGATCCTGCTGCCGATCACCATCGGCATCGAGCCGGTGACCGCGATCATCATGCTCGCCGGCATCTTCTACGGCGCCCAGTACGGCGGCACGATCACCTCGGTCCTGCTGCGGCTGCCCGGCGAGGCCTCCTCGGTCGTCACCGTCTTCGACGGCCACGCGCTGGCCCGCAACGGCCGGGCCGGCACCGCGCTGGGCATCGCCGCGGTCGGCTCCTTCATCGGCGGCACCGTCTCGATCGTCGCGCTCTCCTTCGTCGCTCCGCTCGTGGCCGGCTTCGCCCTCGACTTCGGACCGCCGGAGTACACGGCCCTCGCCCTGCTCGGCATCCTGCTGGTGGCCACGGTCAGCAGCGGCGACCGGCTCAAGGCCGTCATCGCCGCCTGCGTCGGCCTGCTGCTGGCCACGGTCGGCCGCGACGGGTTCACCGGCGCCGAGCGGTTCACCTTCGACAACCTCTCGCTCGCCGACGGCCTGGACTTCGTGCCCATCGCGATGGGCCTGTTCGGCCTCGGCGAGATCCTCTACAACCTGGAGGAACGGCACCGGGCCGTGCACGCGCCGGCGACGGTGGCCAACGTCTGGCCGTCGAGGAAGGACCTCCGGGAGTCCTCCGGGGCCATCGGGCGCGGCTCGGTCCTCGGCTTCTTCCTCGGCATCCTGCCCGGCGGTGGAGCCACCCTCGGCTCGCTGGCCTCCTACGCGCTGGAGAAGCGCCGGTCGAAGACGCCGGAGCGCTTCGGCCGAGGTGCCGTCGAGGGCGTCGCCGCGCCGGAGTCGGCCAACAACGCGGCCGCCACGTCGTCCTTCATCCCGCTGCTCACCCTGGGCATCCCGGCCAACGCCACGATGGCGGTCATCTACGGCGCGCTGCTCATCCAGGGCGTGAGCCCCGGCCCGCAGCTGGTCGACCAGGAGCCCGAGCTGTTCTGGGGCGTCGTCAACTCGATGTACGTCGGCAACATCCTGCTGCTGATCATGAGCATCCCGCTGGTGGGTCTGTTCGTGAAGATCCTGCGGGTGCGCTCCACGATCCTCGCGCCGATCACCGTGCTGATCACGCTGATCGGGGTCTACACGGTCAACTACGACGTCTTCGACATCGCGTTGGTGATCGTGTTCGGTGCCCTGGGCTACCTGATGAAGAAGCTGGGCTTCGACCCGGGCCCCCTGGTCCTCGCCTTCGTGCTCGGCTCCCTGCTCGAGGACTCCCTGCGGCGCTCGCTGCTGCTGTTCAGCGGCGACCCGACCGGCTTCTTCACCCGCCCCATCTCCGGGACGCTGCTCGTCCTGTTCCTCCTCGTGGCGCTGCTCCCGCTGATCCGGGCCGCCCTCCCCCGCCGGCGGGGCAACGCCCGCCGGTCCGCCCGGTCCCCGGAGAACAAGGAGCTCGTGTGACCGTCCTCGTCGCCTACGTCCCCACGCCCGAGGGCGACGCCGCCTTCGCCGCGGCCGTCGAGGAGGCCGCGCGCCGCAACGCGCGGCTGGTCCTCCTCAACACCCCGCGCGAGGGTGCTCCGGTCAGCACGGCGCTCGCCGGTGAGGACACCGTCCGCGCCCTCCACGCCCGCGCGTCGGCCGCCGGCGTCGACGTCGAGGTGCGCCAGGAGGCACACGCCGGTGACCTCGCCGACGAGGTCGTCCGCATCGCCGGCGCGGTCGACGCCTCGGTGATCGTCATCGGACTGCGCAAGCGCTCGCCGGTCGGCAAGCTGCTCATGGGCAGCACCGCCCAGCGGATCCTGCTCGACGCCGACCGCCCGGTGCTCGCCGTCAAGCCCTGAGCCCCGTGCCCGCCACCCGGGCCGGCCCCGGCCGGGCGGACGCGCGAGGTGGTGGTGCCCGCCCGGCCCGCGCGGGAGACTGCGTCGGCACGGGGCGTCCAGAGGGAGGCCGGCGATGGGCGAGCGCACGACGTGCCTGGTGGTCGGGGGTGGCCCGGCCGGGATGGTGCTGGGCCTGCTGCTGGCCCGCGCCGGCGTCGAGGTGACCGTGCTGGAGAAGCACGCCGACTTCCTCCGCGACTTCCGCGGCGACACCGTGCACCCCTCGACGCTGCAGCTGATCGACGAGCTCGGCCTCGCCGACGAGTTCGCCCGGCTGCCGCAGACGAAGCTCGAGCAGGTGGTCTTCCCGACCGGCGACGGCGGCACCGTGACGATCGGGGACTTCCGCCGGCTGAGGGTGCGGCACCCCTACATCGCGATGGTGCCGCAGTGGGACCTGCTCGACCTGCTCGCCGACGCCGGACGGCGGGAGCCGTCGTACTCGCTGCGGATGCGGACCGAGATGACCGACCTGCTGCGCGAGGGCGGCCGGGTCGTCGGGGTGCGCTACCGCACCGCGGACGGCGCCACCGGCGAGATCCGGGCGGACCTCACCGTGGCCTGCGACGGCCGCGGCTCGGTCGCGCGCCGGCAGGCGGGGCTGCAGCCGAAGGCGTTCCCCGTCCCCATCGACGCCTGGTGGTTCCGGGTCCCCCGCCTGCCGAGCGACCGCCCGGCCGCGCTCGCCCCGCGGGCGGCGCCGGGCCGCTTCGCCGTGGTCATCCCGCGCGAGACGTTCCTGCAGGTGGCCTACATCGGCCGCAAGGGCGCTGACCCCGAGCTGCGCGCCCGCGGCATCGAGGCGTTCCGGCAGGACGTCGCCGAGCTGATCCCCGAGTTCCGGGACCGGGTGGACGCGCTGGCCTCGATGGACGACGTCAAGCACCTCGACGTGCGCGTGGACCGGCTCCTGCACTGGCACGTCGACGGGCTGCTGTGCATCGGCGACGCGGCGCACGCCATGTCGCCGGTCGGGGGCGTGGGCATCAACCTCGCCGTCCAGGACGCCGTGGCCGCGGCGACCCTGCTCGCCGGGCCGCTGCGGAACGGCACGGTGACCGCGAAGGACCTGGCCGCGGTCCGTGCCCGCCGCCTCCTGCCGACGGTGCTCGTGCAGGGCCTGCAGCGGATGCTGCACCGCGCCCTCGTGGGCCCGCTCGTCGAGGGACGGAGACCGGGCCCGCCCGCGCCGGTGCTCGCGCTGGTGCACCGGCTCCCCCAGCTGTCCGTCCTCCCCGCGTACCTGATCGGCGTGGGGCTGCGGCCCGAGCACGCGCCCGACTTCGCCCGCCGCGCCCCGGCGCGCTCCTGACGCGCGCCGGCGGGAGGCCGGGCCGAGCGGTCAGCGGTCGCCCAGGAACGCCGCCAGGACGGGGAGCAGCAGGTCCGCGCGCCGGGTCACCTGCATGTGCGTCGTCCCGGGCAGGACGGCCAGCTGTGACCCCGGGATGAGCCGCAGCATGAGAGCGGCGTGCTCGACGGTGGTGAAGTCGTGGTCCCCCTGCACCAGGAGCACCGGGGCGGTGATGCCGGCCAGCTCCTCGTCCGACCAGCCCACGAGATCGGCCTGCGAGGCGGACAGGGACGCGAGGAACCCCGCGAAGTGCTCCGGGTGGGGCGACAGCCGCCGGTAGGCCTCCGTGAAGTCGGCGAGGTCCTGCTCCGTGGGCATGCGGGTGGAGGTCGCCATCCTCTCCGGGTCGAGGAAGTCCTCGTGCATGCCGTCGGGTCGCACACTGGCCGAGCAGGGCACCACGGACAGGACGCGGTCCGGGTGGGAGACGGCGAGCTCGAGCGCCACGGCACCGCCCATGCTGTGCCCCAGGACGTGCGCCCGGTCAATGCCGAGGTGATCGAGCAGCGCCACGACGTCGCCGGCCGAGTTGGCCGGCGTGATCGGGCGGTCGATGTCGGCGGTGCGCCCGTGCCCCTGCAGCTCGACGGCGACGACGCGGTGGCGCTGCGCCAGATCCGGGATGAGCCCCGCGAAGCTCAGGTCGATGGTGAGCATGCCGCCGTGCAGCAGCACCAGCGGCGTACCTCGATCGCCGTGCACCTCGTGGTAGAGGTGCAGGCCGTTGACGTCGGCGTACCCGACGGTGGTGGCGGTCATGGCGGGGCTCCTCGGTCCGGTCCCTCGTGCGAGGGTGCGTCGCAGCTCCGACCGCCCGGCGGCCCGGGACTCATCGGCCTGCCGCGTCGGCCGCCACGAGGCAGCCCCCGGGCGCACGTCCGGCCCGGACGGCGACGTGGAAAACCCTTGTCCTCAAGTCCGCTTGAGGTTGCATCCTGGCTCGCATGCCCCTGCCAGCACACACCGCGGTACGACCGGCGGCACCCGAGCCCGGGGGGACGGCATGAGCGTCACCCCGGCCGTCGAGGCCGTCGACCTGGTCAAGCACTTCGGCGACAACCGCGCCGTGGACGGCGTCAGCTTCGTCGTCCCCACCGGCTCGGTGCTCGGCCTGCTCGGGCCCAACGGCGCGGGGAAGACCACCCTGGTGCGGATGCTCACCACGCTGAGCGTGCCGACGAGCGGGACCGGCCGCGTGGCCGGTTACGACATCCGCGAGCAGCCGAACGAGGTCCGTCGCAGCATGGGCCTCACCGGCCAGGCGGCGACGGTCGACGAGATCCTCACCGGCCGCGAGAACCTCCGGCTGATCGGCAGCCTCTACGGGCTCGCCAGGAGCTACGTCCGCGAGGCGACCGAGGACCTGCTCACCCGCTTCGACCTCGTCGAGGCCGCCGACCGGCCGGCGAAGTCCTACTCCGGCGGCATGCGCCGCCGCCTCGACCTCGCGGTGAGCCTCCTGGCGGCACCGCCGATCCTGTTCCTCGACGAGCCCACCACCGGTCTGGACCCGCAGAGCCGGTCGGGGCTGTGGGAGGTGCTCCGGGAGCTCGTCCGGGAGGGGACCACGCTGGTGCTGACGACGCAGTACCTGGAGGAGGCCGACCACCTCGCGGACGAGATCGTGGTGGTCGACAAGGGCCGGGTCATCGCCGCCGGGACGCCGACGCAGCTCAAGGACCAGGCCGGGCAGGCCAGCGTCGTGGTGACCCTGACCCACGCGGTCGACCTCGACGAGGCCGCCGGGCTGATGCGTGCGCACTCCCCCGAGGTGCACGTGGAGCGGGGCAGCCGGCGGCTGACGGCGCAGGCCGGCGGACTCGGCGACATGACCCGGATCGCCGCCGTCTTCGAGCGCAGCGGCATCGAACTCGACGACCTCGGACTGGCCCGGCCCAGCCTGGACGACGTGTTCCTGCACCTGACCGGGCACCGCGCCGAGTCCGACGCGACCCCGGACCCGACCGACGAGGGAGTCGTCCAGTGACCGCCGTCCAGACCACCCGGCCACCGGCCGCCCGGCCGGCCATCGCTCCGCCGTCGCTGCTGCGGGCGTCGGCGACCATCGTGTGGCGCAACCTGGTGCACATCCGGCGGATGCCCGAGATGCTCATGGACGTCACCGTGCAGTCGGTGATGTTCGTGCTGCTCTTCGCCTACGTGTTCGGCGGCGCGATCGCCGTGCGCGGCGCCGACTACAAGGAGTTCCTGCTCCCCGGGATCATGGTCCAGACGATGGTGTTCTCCTCCGCCATCGTCGCCATGGGGCTGACCAGCGACCTGCAGAAGGGGATCGTCGACCGGTTCAAGTCCCTGCCCATCCCCCGGTCGTCGGTGCTGGTCGGACGGAGCATCTCCAGCCTGATCCACTCCAGCATCGGCATCGCCGTCATGGGCGTGACCGGGCTGCTGATCGGCTGGCGGATCCGCAACGGCGTCGTGGACGCCGTGCTGGCCTTCCTGCTGCTGCTGCTCTTCGGGTTCGCGCTGATCTGGCTGGGCATCTGGGTCGGCTCGCTGATGCGGACGGTCGAGGCCGTGCAGGGCTTCATGTTCACGGTCATGTTCCCGCTGACGTTCGTGGCCAACACGTTCGCGCCGCCGGAGAGCATGCCGGCCTGGCTGCGCGCGATCGCGGAGTGGAACCCGGTCTCGGCCCTGACCCAGGCGTGCCGCGAGCTATGGGGCAACGGCCTGCCGGCCCCGGCGGACGCCGCGTGGCCCCTGCAGCACCCGGTGATGGTGTCGATCGCCTGGTCGCTGCTGCTCGCGGCCGTCTTCGCGCCGCTCGCCGTCGCCGCGTTCCGTCGCCGCTCGCGCGACTGATCCGGGGCGCAGACCGGGCCGACACGAGCGCGGATCGCATCGGCGAGACGGGGTCGGGCCCCGTCCCCACCCGGAGGTGGGGACGGGACGTCGGCGGGTCAGGAGTGGGGGAACGAGTTGGCGTAGGCCGTGGCCACCCGGGGCTGCTCCACCCCGGTCCCGGTCAGGTGCCAGCCGTTGTGCTCCTTGTTGATGTTGAACCAGGACTCGGCGAACACCTGCCCCCGGCCCTTCCCGGCGTGTGCGTCCACCCACGAGAAGAAGTTGTCCACCCAGTACGGGTCGTCCCCGGAGTGCGCCCCACCCTGGGCATCGCCGTTGTTGGCGTACTCGGGGAGGTAGACCGGCAGTCCCCGGGTCTCGGCGAAACGCCGCCACCGCTCGATGCCGATCGGGTCCAGGTCCGAGCCGCGCATCGAGCCGTCAGCCCAGGTGACCGTGGTGCCGCTGCGACTGGTCCCGATGTAGGGGTACTGGTTGTACCGGTCCACGCCGATCAGGTCGTACACGGACGCCTCGAACACGTTCGCGGCGTCGAGGCCCGACGTCGTGGTCTCCCCGTTGAACGAGATGGCGAACAGGGCCTCTGGGAACGCCGTGTCGGCGATGTTCTCCCAGCGGCTCATGGTGGCCTTGAACGCCGGGACCTCGGCGGAGGACACCGACCAGCCGTACCAGTTGCCGTTCATCTCGTGGGCGGGCCGCAGGATCGTCGGGTACAGGACCCCGTCGATGGTGCGGGCTGCCCGGAGGCGGCTGAGGTAGTCGCGCCAGGCGTTGTCGAGGGTGCCGTTGGAGGCCGCGGTCCAGTCGTTCGGGCCGCCGGTGGCGATGTCGAGCAGGCCCTTGTACTTCACGTCTGCAGCCCCGGGACCCCAGCTCCACGCGCCACCGTCCACGGTGTCCTGCCAGGTCGACAGCATCGTCGTCGGAGCTCCGCGCCAGGTCCCGAAGGACCCGTCGAGGCACCCCGTGCCCGCGCAACCGGAGAACCAGCCGTTGGCCGGGAGGGCCAGGCCGGCGAGCGTGGCCGCGCCGCTCCCGCCGGTGGCGGGTGCGGGCGTGGGAGTGGGCGTCGGAGCGGGAGTGGGTGTGGGGGTCGGCGTGGGTGTGGAGGCCGGCGTGGGTGTGGAGGCCGGCGTGGGTGTGGGGGCCGGCGTGGGAGTGGGGGCCGGCGTGGGTGTGGGAGTCGGCGTGGGCGTGGGAGTCGGCGTGGGGGTGGGGGCCGGCGTGGGAGTCGGGGTCGGGGTGGGAGTCGGGGTGGTCCCACTGCAGGTCCCGCCGGGGGCGATGATGGCGCCGTTGCTCGTCCTCACCTCCCGGACCGTGATCGATGTCCCCCTGGAGGAGACGTTCTTCGTGCCGGTCACCGTCACCCGCACCGTGTGACAGCCCTGCGGGAGGCTGGCGGTGGTGAAGTAGGTGCGGTCGGCGGTGGTGGTGCGGTAGGTGTCGACGTTCTGCTGGGTACCGCCGTCCACGCTCAGACCAGCGATGCCGGCGTCGGGACCGGTGTGGCCGTGGATCGAGATCGTCCCGCCACCGGTACCGACGTTCACCGTCGCCGTGGCGGTCGAGCCGGTGTACCAGGAGACCCGGCCGGACCAGCCCGAGTTCCAGGTGCCGGTGTAGGCGAACGAGGTGTAGGTGCCCGAGGCCGGCGCCGCCGACGCGGTGGGCACCCCGGCGAGGACCACGAGGACGGCAGAGAGGGCGATCAGCCCCGCCCACCATCGAGTACGGATCATGAGAGTCCTTCGGGTCGGTTGCGAACGCGGAGGGATCGAGACGTGCGCCCACCTGCTTGGGGCCTCGGCCGTTCCCGGTGGTGGATCGGCCGGACGTGCAGAGAGATCTCGGAGGCGGGAGCCGGGGACGAGCGCGCACGAGTGCTGCCCGCACGAGTCCGCCGAGACGGCTGACCTGGTGCCGGCGCTCGATCACCGCGCCAGACGCATCTCCTGTCGTCGCTGCTGAGCCGGAGGCTCGGAGGAGTCAGATGGCGACCGTCATGGGGGATCGCGCCGCGGCACGTTGACCCGGTGCGGTGGCTTCGGGGCGACGTGCGGCGCGATCGGTGCGATCACCGTGGCTGGGAGATCGGTTGCACACACCGTAGCAGAGAGCAACCGGACAGTCACATCAAAAATTGCGGTGCGTTACCGCGCCGCTACGTTGGGGTCCTCACTGCTCCACGCCGGCGTCGTACCGGGTCTCCGCGACGGCGCACGATCGCCCCGGCCCACCCGTGAGCCCACGCCGGGCCGGCGGCGCACCGGCCGCGGTGCACTCGGGTCGACGTCCTCGAGACCGTCCACGCCCACAGCGCGTCGGGCTGCGCGGCGCGAGATCGCGGTCGACCCGGTCCGATCGGCCTCGGGGCGAGACGATCTGCACCGACGGGGTCGGTCGTACGGACCGGAGGACCACCGGCGTCAGCGGTCCGACTGCACGACGGTCGGCACACCGCAGGGATGGTGCTGACCGAGGGCGTGCACCCGCGGGTCGTCATGGGGCTGTTGGGGGTGCTCGCAGGTGCGCACCACGACCGGGGACGACTCAGGGCGCTCTCCCCCAGGAGGAACGCCCTGGTCATCAGGCTGGAGCCGAGGGGACTCGTACCCCTGACCCCCACACTGCCAGGGCGGCTGGTGGGGGTCCGCGGTCGTCCGCCGTTGTCGATTGCCGCAGGTCAACGCCGGGTGCGGCTCTCGAGGAATCCCTGCGGACGATCGTGAACGGCACGGTCGGCCACCACCGTGGCACCACGCAGGAGCCGCCCGACCAGGCCCCTGGCGAGAACAGGAGCGGGAACGCCGTCCTCACCGTGGGACGTTCTCCGGTGCACGGTCGACGTGAGTCCCGACCACGCGTTGCCGATGTGCCCCGGTGGCTCGAGCCGGCCGTCCACGGACAGGCTGCGTCGGCGACCCGCGCCCACTGACACGACCGAGGAGACGCCATGGACCACCTGCGCCGACTGCGGGCCGAGCAGCCCGCCATCTTCTGGGTGCTGGTGGCGCTGGGCCTCTACCTCGGCTTCCAGCTCCTGCTCTCCGTCGTGGGCCTGCTGCTCGGACCGCTCGGGCTGCCGTCGTGGATGCCCATCGTGGTCGTCGTGGGCGGCCTCGTCCTCATCGCCCGGGGCCAGCAGAGGTCCCGGTGAACACGCCCGCCTCCCTCCGCTCCTGACCTGGGGCTTCCTCACCACCTGCCGTATCCGGGTCCAGTTCAGTGAGGGCGCTCGCGGTCCCCTGCAGTCGACCGCGAGCCGACCGCCGAGCGGCAGCGCGAGGACCTCACGTTCGCGCTCGCCTGGCGCGCCGTCGAGGCGGGCGGCCACGGCCGAGCAGGCGAGCCGGGCGATCGGCTGCGCACCGAGGTGGGGATCGACGTGCAGCCGGGTGTTCTCCCGGTAGCAGGTCAGCAGCGTGGCGGGGCTGAGTCGCCGGGTCTGCACCCACTCGGTGAAGGGCGCACCATCCGGCTGTTGCAGCAGCCCCTGGGATGGAGCACCCCGAGGACCTACTGCTCGGCCGCGGCCGACCGCTGGACCTGGCTGATCGTCGGCGCCCACACCCAGCTGCGGCTGGCCGACCCGCTGACCGCCGCCCTACGCGATCAGCGCCACCGCCATGACCATCGGCAGCGAGACGACCGAGGCGATGGAGGTGACCATCGTCAGGGTCTTGAAGGTGCCCTGGGTCGACAGTCCCAGCAGCGACTTGAACATCCAGAAGAAGTTGCTGTTGACCTGGAGCGCGAACATCGCGCCCGAGGCGATGGCGAGGCCGATGACGATCGGCGAGACGTTGATCGACCCGAGCACCGGGCCGATGATCCCGGCGGCTGTGATGGCCCCCACCGACACCGATCCGATCGCCAGGTGCAGCACCGCCGCGACGAGCCAGGCGAGCAGGATGCTGAGGATGACCGGTGCCCCTGCCTCGGCAGTGAAGAGGCCAGCCAGGATCGTGTCGAGCCCGGTCTCCCCGATGACGGCACCCAGGGACCCGCCGATGCCGGTGATGAGGAGGATCGCGCCGGTGGTGTGGAAGCCCTCGCTCATCGCCGCATCCGTGCCCTCCGAGCCCAGGGTGCGCCGGCAGAGCACGTAGGCACCGATCAGGCCGACGAAGAGCGCGAAGTTGGCGTCGCCGAGGAAGGCGATGAAGTCGTTGGAGAACTCGAACAACTCCGCGAAGGCGCCGAACGCGATCATCACCAGCGGCACCAGGATGGGCAGCAGGCAGACGAGCAGCGGGGGCGTCGCGCTGTCGTCCTTGACCAGCTCAGTGGTCTCCTGCTCGACCATCGCCTCGTCGACGTGTTCGTCCCTGGCCAAGTTCCAGTAGCGACCGCGCAGGAGCAACCGGAAGATCAACGTCGTCACGATCGCGGTCAGCGGCCCCAGCACGAAACCGTAGATCAGCCAGGTGCCGAGTGGGATCTCGAGCAGGCCCGCGATGGAGACCGCCGCCAGTCCCGGGATCACGAAGACGTAGCCGGCGAAGATCCCGGTCCCGAGCGCACCGGACATGTGCGGCAAGCCGGTCCGGCCGATGAACGGCGCGGTCGAGCGCGCCACCGGAGAAGCCAGCACGACCTGCACGTCCACGTAGATCGAGGGGAAGATCGTCGACATCGCCGCCGTCATCGCATACGGGAGCCGGTGCGCGCCGACACGGTCGACGAGCATCGTCACCATCTTCCGGAAGGCGCCGATCGCATGGAGCATCGCCCCGATGAGCACGCCGAAGCCGATGAGCAGGCCGACCTCGCCCATGATCTCGCCGAAGCCGGTGGCGATCGCCGTCAACGTCGCCGTGAAGCCGACACCGGTCGCGAGGCCCAGGTAGAGCGACCCGATGATCAGCGAGATCACCGGGTCGACCTTGGTCTTGATGATGAGCACGACGATGACGGCGATGGCTATCGCGGTGTGAAGCACGACCATGACCAGCTCCTCCCGGTACGGGGAGTGGCGAGGTCACCGGCACCGTCGCCACGTCGACCCCACACCTTGGCACTGATCGGGCGCCGCTGGCCTGGCAAGTCGGCACGGTCGGCGCCGGCGAACCCGACGAGAGGCGCCACCGACACAGCACTGGTCGAGGAACCTCTGCCGGGGGGTGGGCGGGGCCTCGTCACACGGCGGCGCGTGATCGGTTCCTGCTGCGGACACGAGGCCTCTCCGGTCCCCTCGGGCTCCGGTCCCTGGCTCGAGCTGCGTCCCAGGTCCCGGGCGATACCCGTGGCGTCGGCAACTGCGGCAGGATGCCCGGCATCGCCCGCTGCCGCAGTGGTGCGGCTCCACGGAGGAGGACGACGTGAGCGAGGACCTCAGCCGAGACGTCAGCGGCGACTTGGACCCGGCCGAGACCCGGGAGTGGATCGACGCTCTGGACTCGGTCCTGGCGTTCGAGGGGGCGGAGCGGGCGTTCCACCTGCTCGACCAGGTGGTCGCCGAGGCCCGCCGCAAGGGGGCGGCGGTGCCGTACAGCGCCACCACGCCGTACCTGAACACCATCCCGGTGGAGAAGGAGGACCGGCACCCGGGCGACCGGGCCATCGAGCACCGGATCCGCTCGTTCATCCGCTGGAACGCCATGGCCATCGTGCTCCGGGCCAACAAGGAGTCCTCCGAGCTCGGGGGCCACATCGCCAGCTTCCAGTCGGCGGCGACGCTCTACGACGTCGGGTTCCAGCACTTCTTCCACGCGCCGACCGACACCCACGGCGGCGACCTGCTCTTCATCCAGGGTCACTCGGCGCCCGGCATCTACGCCCGCTCGTTCCTCGAGGAGAGGCTCAGCGAGGAGCAGCTGCTCGGGTTCCGTCAGGAGGTCGGCGGTGGTGGCCTGCCGTCCTACCCGCACCCGTGGCTCATGCCGGACTACTGGCAGCTGCCGACCGTGTCGATGGGGCTCGGCCCGATCATGGCGATCTACCAGGCGCGGTTCCTGAAGTACCTGCACTGCCGCGGGGTGGCCGACACCGCCGGGCGCAAGGTCTGGGCCTTCCTCGGCGACGGCGAGACCGATGAGCCGGAGTCGCTGGGCGCCATCGCGCTGGCTGCGCGGGAGAAGCTCGACAACCTCGTCTTCGTCATCAACTGCAACCTGCAGCGGCTCGACGGTCCGGTGCGCGGCAACGGCAAGATCATCCAGGAGCTCGAGGGCATCTTCCGCGGCGCCGGGTGGAACGTCATCAAGACCATCTGGGGTAGCAGCTGGGATCCGCTGATCGCCCGCGACACCTCCGGCCTGCTGCTCAAGCGGATGGAGGAGGCCGTCGACGGGGAGTACCAGGACTTCAAGTCCAAGAACGGCGCCTACGTCCGCGAGCACTTCTTCGGCAAGTACCCCGAACTGCTCGAGCTGGTCGCCGACATGAGCGACGACGAGATCTGGGCGCTGACCCGGGCCGGCCACGACCCCAGCAAGGTCTACGCCGCCTACAGCGCCGCGGTGAAGACCGTGGGTCGACCGACCGTGATCCTGGCCAAGACGGTCAAGGGATACGGGATGGGCGAGGCGGGCGAGGGCCAGAACATCACCCACCAGCAGAAGAAGGTCGGGGGCGCGGCGCTGGCCCGGTTCCGCGACCGCTTCGACATCCCCATCTCGGACGAGCAGCTCGACGAGGTCCCCTTCCTGCGCCTCCCCGCGGACGGCGAGGAGATGCGCTACCTGCGCGAGCGCCGGGCGGCGCTGGGCGGCTCCATGCCGGTGCGCCGCCGCCGCTCCACCGAGAGCCTGCAGGTCCCCGACCTCAACGCCTTCGGAGCGCAGCTGGTGCCGACCGAGGGCCGGCAGATCTCCACCACCATGGCCTTCGTCCGCGTCCTCAACACGCTGCTGCGCGACAAGTCGATCGGCAAGCGGGTCGTCCCGATCGTCCCGGACGAGTCACGCACGTTCGGGATGGAGGGCATGTTCCGGCAGTACGGCATCTTCAGCCAGGTCGGCCAGCTCTACCGGCCCGAGGACGCCGACCAGCTCATGTACTACCGCGAGGCGCCGGACGGCCAGATGCTCCAGGAGGGCATCAACGAGGCCGGGGCGATGTCCTCGTGGATCGCCGCCGCGACGTCCTACAGCCTCAGCGACACCCCGATGGTCCCCTTCTACATCTACTACTCGATGTTCGGCTTCCAGCGGGTCATGGACCTGGCGTGGGCAGCCGGGGACTCCCGGGCGCGCGGTTTCCTGCTCGGCGCCACCGCCGGGCGCACCACGCTCAACGGCGAGGGGTTGCAGCACGAGGACGGCCACAGCCACCTGCTGTCCTCGGCGATCCCCAACTGCGTCTCCTACGACCCGACCTTCCACTACGAGGTCGCGGTGATCGTCCAGGACGGTCTGCGCCGGATGTACGCCGAGCAGGAGGACGTCTTCTACTACGTCACCCTGATGAACGAGAACTACGAGCACCCCGGCATGCCGGAAGGGTCCAGGGAGGGGATCCTGCGCGGGCTGTACCTGCTGCGGGAGGGGCCGGCCGCGCCGTCCCGCCGCAAGGCCGCTCCGCCGCGGGTGCAGCTGCTCGGCAGCGGCACGATCCTGCGCGAGGTCCTGGCCGCCGCCGACCTGCTCGCCACCGACTTCGGGGTGGACGCCGACGTGTGGAGCGCGCCCAGCTTCACCGAGCTGCGGCGCGACGGCCTCGAGGCGGAGCGGTGGAACCTGCTGCACCCGACCGAGCAGCCGCGCCGCAGCTGGGTCGAGCGGTGCCTGGCCGACCGGCAGGGCCCGGTGGTGGCCGCCAGCGACTACATGCGGACCTTCGCCGACCAGATCCGCCCCTTCGTGCCCGGCAGCTACCGGGTGCTGGGCACCGACGGCTACGGGCGCTCGGACTACCGCCGCAACCTGCGCCGGTTCTTCGAGGTCGACCGCTGTGCGGTGACCGTGGCGGCGCTGGCCTCGCTCGCCGCCGAGGGTGCCGTCCCGGCCACGACGGTCGCCGACGCGATCCGTCGCTACGGCATCGACCCCGAGGCGCCACCACCGTGGACGGTCTGACCGCTCCCCTCGTCCGGAAGGCATGACATGACCTCACCCGCCGAAGTGACGGTCCCCGACATCGGTGACTTCTCCGACATCCCCGTGATCGAGATCCACGTCTCGCCCGGTGACGCGGTCGCGGCCGAGGACCCGCTGATCACGCTGGAGTCCGACAAGGCGACGATGGACGTCCCGTCGCCGGCGGCCGGCACCGTCCGTGAGCTGCGCGTCTCGCTCGGCGACCTGGTGAACGTCGGGACACCCATCCTGCTGCTCGACCAGGGAGACGGGGCGACCCCGCCCGAACAGCTCGCCGCGGCGACCGTCGACCAGGTCGAGCCGCCGACCGAGGCGTCCACCAGCGCGGCGTCGACCGTCGAGGAGTCGGCGCGCCGCTCGGCCGAGGCCGCGACCCCGCCGACCGCACCCGGCGGCGCCCCGGTGACGGCGACGGCGGCGCCGCCGGACTTCGCCGGCGTCCACGCCGGGCCCAGCGTCCGCCGGCTGGCCCGCGAACTCGGCGTGGACCTCACCGGGATCGCCGGCTCCGGGCCGAAGGGCCGGGTCACCAAGGACGACCTGCTCCAGGAGGTCCGCGGCCCGGCGCCCAGCGCGCCGGCTCCCGCCGCGGCGGCCGGCGGCGGCATCCCGGAGATCCCGCCGCAGGACTTCTCCAAGTTCGGCCCCGTCGAGGTGCAGCCGCTCTCCCGCATCCAGCGGCTGTCCGGGCCGCACCTGCACCGCTCCTGGCTGAACGTCCCGCACGTCACGCACGACGACGACGCGGACATCACCGAGCTCGACACCTACCGCAAGGAACTCGACACCGAGGCCCGGGCCGAGGGCTACCGGGTCACCCTGCTGTCGTTCCTGCTCAAGGCGTCGGTGTCCGCGCTGCGCGAGTTCCCGCGGTTCAACAGCAGCCTGACGCCGGAGAAGGACGCGCTGGTCTACAAGCGCTACTTCCACATCGGGGTCGCCGTCGACACACCCGACGGCCTGGTCGTGCCGGTTCTCCGCGACGTCGACCGCAAGGGCATCCGTGAACTCAGCCGCGAGCTCGGTGACGTGTCCGCACGGGCCCGGGACGGCAAGCTGACCGCCACCGACCTGCAGGGCGGCTGCTTCACCATCTCCAGCCTCGGCGGCATCGGCGGGACGTCGTTCACCCCGCTGGTCAACGCCCCCGAGGTGGCCATCCTGGGCGTCGTGCGGTCGAAGACCGCCCCGGTGTGGGACGGCGCCACGTTCGTGCCGCGGCTGGTGCTGCCGCTGTCGCTCTCCTACGACCACCGCGTGATCGACGGCGCGCTCGCCGCCCGCTTCACCCGGTACCTGTGCCACGTGCTCGAGGACGTCCGCCGCCTCGTGCTCTAGCCCCGCCCGACCCGACCCGCAGCCCCTGGAGCCTCCCGTGGACATGCGCATCCCCGACATCGGCGACTTCGCGGACGTTCCCGTCATCGAGGTGCACGTGGCTCCTGGTGACGTGGTCGCCGCCGAGGACCCCGTCCTGACCCTCGAGTCGGACAAGGCGACGATGGACATCCCCGCGCCGGCCGCCGGGACCGTCGAGGAGGTGCTGGTCCGGGTCGGCAGCCGGGTGGCGACCGGTGACCTGGTGCTGCGCCTGGCCGGGACCGGCGCCGGCGCCCCGTCACCCACCCATCCGGTGACCCACGAGGACGCCGTCCCCGCCCCGGTGGACCGCCCCGGCTACGGCTCGGCCGCCGGCGTCTACGACCGGGTCGAGGTGACCGTGCCCGACCTCGGTGACTTCGCCGACGTGCCGGTGACCGAGGTGCTCGTCGGACCGGGCGACCGGGTGGGTCCGCACGACCCGGTGGTGACCCTGGAGTCGGACAAGGCGGTGATGGAGATCCCCGCCTCGCAGGCCGGCTCCGTCGAGGAGGTGACGGTGCAGGTCGGCGATCGCGTCCGCGCCGGCAGCATCCTGCTCTTCCTCCGGACCGAGGACGCGGCCGCCGTGGCGCCGGCCGGACCCAGCGCCGCGGTGACGGGCGCCCCCGCGCCGGCGACCGCGACCGGGCCCGGGGACGTCCGCGCCGACGTCCTCGTCCTGGGCGCCGGCCCCGGCGGGTACACCGCGGCGTTCCGCGCCGCGGACCTGGGCAAGGCGGTCGTCCTGGTCGACCGGTGGCCGGCGCTGGGCGGGGTGTGCCTGAACGTCGGCTGCATCCCGTCGAAGGCGCTGCTGCACGCGGCCAAGGTGATCGCCGAGACCCGGGAGATGGCCGAGCACGGGCTGTCGTTCGGGGAGCCGTCGGTCGACGTCGACGCGCTGCGTCGCTGGAAGGACACGGTCGTCGGCCGCCTCACCGGTGGGCTCACCGGCCTGGCCAGGCAGCGCAAGGTCACCACCATCCGTGGCTCCGGCCGGTTCACCTCGCCCAACCAGGTGCAGGTCGAGCTGGCCGACGGTGGCACCACCACGGTCGACTTCGAGCAGGCGATCATCGCCGCCGGGTCGGAGCCGGTCCGGCTGCCGTTCATCCCCCACGACGACCCGCGGGTCATGGACTCGACCGGCGCACTCGAGCTGGCAGACGTGCCGCAGCGGCTGCTCGTCCTCGGCGGCGGGATCATCGGCCTGGAGATGGCGACCGTCTACCACGAGCTCGGCGCCGAGGTCACGGTCGTCGAGCTGATGGACCAGATCATCCCGGGCGCGGACAAGGACCTGGTGCAGCCGCTGCACGAGCACATCGCGAAGGCCTACGCCGGCGTCCACCTGAAGACGAAGGTGACCGCCGTCGAGGCACGGCCGGAGGGTCTGGTCGCCACGCTGGAGGGCGACACGTCCACGACCGCGACGTTCGACCGCATGCTCGTGGCCGTCGGCCGCCGTCCCAACGGCCCGGCCATCGGCGCGGAGAAGGCCGGGGTGGTCGTCGACGAGCGCGGCTTCGTCCCGGTCGACAAGCAGATGCGCACCAACGTCCCGCACGTCTTCGCGATCGGCGACGTCGTCGGGCAGCCGATGCTCGCGCACAAGGCCACCCACGAGGGCAAGGTCGCCGCGGAGGTCACCGCCGGACAGAACAGCTACTTCGACGCACGGGTCATCCCCTCGGTCGCCTACACCGACCCCGAGGTCGCCTGGGTCGGCGTCACCGAGAACGAGGCCAGGGCCGCGGGGATCGCCTACGGCAAGGGCGTCTTCCCGTGGGCGGCCAGCGGCCGGGCGCTGTCCATCGGCCGCGACGAGGGGTTCACCAAGCTGCTGTTCGACGAGGCCAGCCACCGGGTGATCGGAGCCGGGGTCGTCGGCCCGTCGGCCGGCGAACTGATCGCCGAGCTGGGACTGGCCATCGAGATGGGTGCCGACGCCGCCGACATCGGGCTGACCATCCACGCGCACCCGACGTTGTCGGAGACCGTCGGGATGGCGGCGGAGGCCTTCGAGGGCACCCTCACCGACCTCTACCTGCCCAGGCGGAAGAAGTAGCCCTCATCTCGCGAGCCTCGTCGCGACGCAGCTCGGAGGCGCCGTCCCGATGGGGCTCCGGTGATCAGACCGCCTCGATCGTCGGGTAGACCGGCTGCCACATCGCCTCGTGCACCTGCTGGACCGGGTTGTCCAGCTCCACCTGCGCCAGCCCCTCGTCGGCCGCGGCGACGGCGACGGCGACGGCGACGGCGGCCGACACCCGACGCAGGTCGGAGACGGCCGGCAGCAGCGGCGCACCCGGCACGCTGAGGTCGGTCAGGCCGGCGACGGCGTCCGCACAGGCCTGGATCATGCCCTGACTGATCCGCCGCGCCCGGGCGACGGTGACGCCCAGCCCCAGGCCGGGGAACACCAGCGCGTTGTTGGCCTGCGCGATGTGGTGGGTCACCCCGTCGTGGACGACCGGCGGGAACGGGCTGCCGGTCGACACCAGAGCACGGCCGTCGGTCCAGGCCAGCAGGTCGGCCGGCTGGGCCTCGATCCGCGCCGTCGGGTTGGACAGCGGGAAGATGATGGGCCGCTCCACGTGCCCGGCCATCTCGCGGACCACCGCCTCGGTGAAGGCACCGGACTGGGTGGACGTCCCGATGAGCACGGTGGGGTGCACCTGCGCCACCGTCGCGGCCAGGCTGGCGGAGCCACCTGCCGGATCCGACGCCATCTCACCCGCCGGTCGGGCGTAGGGCACCTGGAAGTCGCGCAGCTCCTCGCCCATGTCGTCGGTGAGCACACCCCGGCGGCCGACCAGCCAGATCCGCCGTGCGGCCTCGTCCATCCCCAGCCCGTCACGAGCCATCGCCTCGCGGAGGAAGTCGGCGATGCCCACGCCTGCGGTACCGGGTCCGTGGATGACCACCCGCTGATCGCGCATCCGGGAGCCGGCGGCGCGGACGGCGGCCACCGCGGCGGCCAGGGCCACGGCAGCGGTGCCCTGCATGTCGTCGTTGAACGTGCAGACCTCGTCGGCGTAGCGGTCGAGGATGCGCCGTGCGTTGTCGACGCCGAAGTCCTCCCAGTGCAGCAGCGCGTTCGGGAACATCCGGCCCGCCGTCCGGACGTAGGCGTCGATGAACTCGTCGTACTGCTGGCCGCGGACCCGCGCGTGCCGGTTGCCGAGGTACATGGGGTCGGTGAGCAGCGCGTGGTTGTCCGTGCCGACGTCGAGGACGACCGGGATGACCCGCCGCGGATGGATGCCGGCCGCGGCGATGTACACGGTCAGCTTCCCGATGGCGATCTCGATCCCGCCGATGCCCTGGTCGCCGATGCCGAGGATGCCCTCGGAGTCGGTCGCGACGATGAGGTCGACCTCGTCGGCGGCGCGACCGAAGTTCGCCAGCGACTGCTCGATCTGGTCCTGGTGGTCGATGGACAGGAACACGCCGCGGGGACGGCGGTACTCGTGGCTGTAGCGCTCGATCGCCTGGCCGATCGTGGGGGTGTAGATGATCGGCAGCATCTCGTCGACGTGCTCGCTGAGCAGCCGGTAGAAGAGGACCTCGTTGCGGTCGCGCAGGGAGGTCAGGTACACGTTCTTGGCCAGGTCGTCCTGCGCTCGCACGTACTGGGCGTACACCCGCTTGGTCTGCGAGTCGATCGTCGTGACGCCGTGGGGGAGCAACCCCACCAGGCCCAGCGCGGCCCGCTCCTCCTGGGTGAACGCCGTCCCGCGGAAGACGAGCGGCTCACGCATCACCTGGGTGCCGCGAGCGCGGATCCGGTACACCGGACCCGTCCCGGTCTGCACGATCTCGTACGGACGCTCCATCATGACCCCTCCGACCAGGTCGGTGCTGGTGGGGACCCTAGTGGGCAACCGACGTGCCATCGGTCCGTCTGCTCAGCCTGGTCATCGCCGACCGCGGGACCGCTCCGCCGCAAGGAGCTGCCCGGCATGCCGCCCGATCGGCGCGCGAGCCGCCCACCGGACCTGCCTGAGCGCACCCGGCCGGGGCCACCAGGCCGGCCCCAGCACCTGCGGCGGGGAGACGACGGCCCCGAGCGAGGTCGCCGTCGTCAGGGTCCTCAGGCTGCCCTCGGTGGAGAGGTCGAGCAGTGCGCTGAACACCCGGGAGAAGCCGCTGTCGACGTGCAGCGCGAACGTCGACCGGACCCTCTGCGCGCTCGGCGCACCTACGACCTCGGCACGACCGTCCCTGGAGGACCTGTGGTCTCGGCCCCGCCGCCCGGTCGCGGAGGCCGGCGACCGCGTCGTCGTCAGGGTGACCCGGATCGCCGTTCCGGGTCACCCTCCGTCGACTCGCCCTCGGCGAGAGCGGGCTCCGGGTGCGGGTGCCGGCCGATGGCGCGCAGCTCTTGCAACTCCTTCCCCTGCGGGTGGTGGTGGCCGGAGACGTCGTGCGTGGCGAGGACCTCGGGATGGCGACGCACCTTCGCCAGGCTGGCCAGAACCGTGACGGTCAGCGTGAGCACGATGACCAGGAGCGACGTGACCGTGCTGATCTCGGGGAGCGCTCCGATGTGGTACTCGTGCAGCGCGTGGAGGATGAGCTTGATGCCGACGAATCCGAGGATCACCGCCAGGCCCAAGGACAGGTAGATGAGCCGGTCCAGCAGGCCGTCGAGCAGGAAGAACATCTGCCGCAGACCCATCAGGGCGAAGGCGTTCGCGGTGAACACGATGTAGGTCTCGCGGGTCAACCCGAAGATGGCCGGGATCGAGTCCATCGCGAACATGATGTCGGTCAGGAAGATCGCGATCATGACGACGGCCAGTGGCGTGAACACCCGCTTGCCCTGGACCTGCACGGTGAAGCGGCCGCCGTGATAGTCCTGTGTGGTCGGCAGGACCTTCTCGACGTACTTGAGGACCTTGTTCTCCCCTGGCTCGGTCTCGGTGCCGTGCTCGGTGGCCAGCTTGTACGCGGTCCACAGCAGGAACGCCCCGAAGACGAAGAAGAGCCAGGCGAAGCGCGCAAGGGCGGCCGCGCCCACGAGGATGAAGATGAAGCGCAGCACGAGCGCGCCGATGATGCCGAGCTGGAGCACCCGCAACTGGTTCTCCCGGGGCACCGCGAACGCGGACATCACCACGACGAAGACGAAGAGGTTGTCGACCGACAGGCTCAGTTCCGTGATGTACCCGGCGAAGTACTCCATGCCGTACTGGCCGCCGGCCAGAACCCAGATGCCAATCCCGAAGAGGGCGGCAACGGCGACGTACGCCGCGACACTGACGGCTGCCTCTCTCATGGTGACGACGTGAGGTCGGCGCCCCATGACCAGGAAGTCGAAGGCGAAGATGAGCGCGATGCCGCCGATCGTCAGCCACCACGTGGCCGGCCCGATGTCCACGCTGGCTCCTCTCGATGCACGACAGGTCCCGTGGGCAGCATGCTCCACTTTCCCTGGCAGGGCTCGGCCGAGGGCCCGCTCCGCCGACCCCCTCGACCGGTGCGGAGCGGTCGAGTCCGGCCGTGACACCGAACGGCGACCGGCAGGGCCGGGTCCGCGCAGGGGATCCGGTCGGCGCGGACCTGCACCAGCACCGCCGCTGCCTCGTCGGCCACGTCGACCGTCAGTCGCGATCACGTCCTTCCCCGGGTGGATGGCGGACCTCGCCGGGGTTCACCTGGCCGTCCAGATCGCGGAGTCCCGGCCTTGCGGGTGAGCGCCGGCTCGCGACGCCTGGGCGCGGGCCCTGCCGCGGCGGGCGGTGAGCCGGGCGTGCCGCGCGGCGAGGTGGTTGGCGCCCTTCATGCGCCCCACCGCGCCGGCGGCCTCGACAGCACCGCGGTCAGCCACGTGTAGCCGTGCTGCTGCTCGGGCCGCTGCCGTCGGCCGGCCGACTCGTGCACTCCCGGCGCCGGTCGACCTGGGGAACGGCACGCTCAGCGTGCGGCGCGGACCGCACCGCGTCGGCGGACAGGACCTGGTCCCGAGGAGCCGAAGGCCGAGCGCAGCCGGCGCACCCTGGCGCTACCCGGGCAACTCGTCGCGGCCCTCCGCGCCCACCGAGCCGGTCAACTCCAGGAGCGCATCGTCGCCGGTCCGCTCGGGGAGGACAACGACCTGGTCTTCGCACAGGCCACCGGCCGACCGAGCGGAAGTCGGACTGGCACCCCTGGAAGGTCCTCCTGCGTGGGGCGGCACACGGCAGCGACCCTGGTGCTGTCGGAGGGCGTCCATCCCCGGGTCGTCACGGACCTCCTCGGCCACGCACAGCTGCGAACCGCGACGGACACCTGCTGCCACGTCATGCCGCCCCTCGGCCGCGATGCCGCGGAACGCACGGGTAACACGCTGTGGGACCGATCCGGCACCGGATGTGCTCCGGTGGCCACCACGGTGGCACCAGAGACGACTCCGGCCGCTCCCCGACACGGGGAACGGCCTGGGGTCATCGGGGTGGAGCTGAGGGGACTCGAACCCCTGACCCCCACACTGCCAGGCCGTCATGATCGCGTTCGTGACCGGTCGCTGTCGTTCGGTGAGCCATTCGACGTGGCCGTTCGCACGAGGGCCGACGGCGGTGCACTGGCGCGAACGCCGCCAACTGCAACCACGACCGCGACCACCCAGGTAGAGCCACGGCCGATGAAGCCCTGGTGCCGACTCGAGCCCTTCGGCGCCTCCGGCTGTCGCTGGAGGCGGCCTCAGGGACATCGGCGAGGGCAGCCTCGGTTCTGAGCAGGACCCGGGATGCAGCGGTGGAGGTGACCGTGATCTCGGGATGAGGAGCTGCGTCCGAGGCTGCAGACATGGCGCTCGGTGCTCCGCTCCGTCGTGGTGTGAGGACGCGCCGCACACGCCCGTGTACTCCCACCGGAAGCCCCCACCAGTGCCCCGGCCGCGGCACCCTGAGCAGCCCTGCCCAGCATCTCTCCCTTCTCCCGGCGGAGCCCGCGATGACCGAACACCGCGCACCACTCGTGTCCACCCTGGCCGGGCTGCCTCGCGCCCTCGTCGCCGCGCTGCTGGTCCTCGCGGGCCTGGTGGCTCCTGTCGCGGGGCACGCCCACGCGCTCGCCGCGCCGGCCGGTCCGGTGACCGCGGGTGCAGGAGACGACGACCTGAAGGCGCAGCTGCGCGCTGACCTGGAGGCCCATCTGCAGGAGCGCGGGGTGGCGGAGCACGTCTCGGCCGCCGGGTTGAGCGTGAACCTGCCCGATCGGCACTCGACCATCGACGTCAGCGCCGGAACGACGACGCTCGGCGGCTCCGTGCCGGTGCGACCGGACAGCGTCTGGCAGATCGGTAGCAACACCAAGGCGTTCACCTCCGTGCTGCTGCTGCAACTGGAGGCAGAGCACCGCCTGTCCATCGACGACACCCTGGGCACGTGGCTGCCGCAGTATCCGCAGTGGGAGGACGTGACGATCCGGCGCCTGCTGAACATGACCAGCGGCATCGCGACCTACGACGACCAGCCGGCCTGGTACGCCGACTACGCCGCCGACCCGCACACCTACTTCTCACCGGAGCGGCTGGTCGGCTACGTACTCGACGCTCCGGCCACGACGGGCTACAGCTACTCGAACACCAACTACGTCCTCGCCGAGATGATCATCGAGCGGGTGACCGGGACGAGTTATCAGGACCAGCTGTACCGCCGCATCATCGAGCCGCTGGGCCTGTGCGACCTGCATTACCGCCCCGACGTCTACCCCGCCTCGGTGACCAGCCGCGAACCCGCCGGCTACTTCTCCAACGACGAGTTCCCGCTCCCCCAGCTGCTCGGCCAGGACGTCAGCCGGCACACGCTGTCCTGGGCGCGCGCCGCCGGCGGCATCCTCAGCACGACGAGCGACATGACCCGCTGGGAACGCGCGCTCTACAGCGGCCACCTGCTGCCACCCCAGCAGCAGGCCGAGCTGGAGAGCCTGGTCTCGATCACGACCGGCCAGCCCATCGCGAGCACATCGGCGACCGATCCCCAAGGATTCGGACTGGGGATCGCCCAGCTCACGGACCCGGAACTCGGGACGTTCTGGTTCTACGAGGGCGAGACCCTGGGCTTCCGCGCCCTGCACGCCTACTTCCCGGACACGGGGCTGATCATCGCCATCGGGCTGAACAGCGCCACCGCCGATGACCAGAGCGCCACCCTGATGAAGGCGGTGTACGACACGCTGCTCACGAACGGGATGATCCGCCCGCAACCGGTCCCCGTCACCGAAGGCGCATGATCCCCGGTCACATCTGCGCGGGGTTCGCCATCGTCCGCGGTCGTGCCGACCGCGCAAGGGGGGAGGACGACCCGGAGCGCAGCTCGGGGATCCGCAGCTCCAGATCCCCGGCGTCGTCGCGAGCACCCGCGGGCGGGAGCCGTTGGGCTGGGCGGTGCGGGTCTCGGTGCGCTCGTGCGGCGCGGCGCCGATGACGGCGGTGAGCTCCGCCTCGATCGACGCCAGATGGATCGTCGCCGCTGCCGAGCCTCTCCGGTCATCGACCTCAGCGGCCGTCCGTGCAGCCAGCACCTCGAGCAGGGCTGACTGGTCCAGGGCCAGGCGTCCGCCACGTCCGGCTGCACCACGGTCGGCACACCGCCGCGACCGTGCCGCTCAGCGAGAACGTCCACCCGCGGGTGGTCATGGAGCTGCTCGGCCACAGTCAGATGCGCACGACCACGGACATCCACAGCCACGTCATGCCGGCACCGGCCCGCGAGGCAGCCGACCGCATGGGCATCCTGCTGCTCACAGGTGAGGCAGGGCCAACTGCGACCAGGGACGACTCAGGCCGCTCTCCCGAGGGAGAACGGCCTGGTCATCGGGGTGGAGCTGAGGGGACTCGAACCCCTGACCCCCACACTGCCAGGCCGTCATGATCGCGTTCGCGGCGGTTCGCCGTCGTTCCGTAAGTCGATCGACGTGCTCGTTCGCACAACGGCGGACGTCGACGCACTGACGCGAACGCCGCCAACTGCAACCACAACTGCGACCACGCCAGGCCGAGCCACTCCTGCCGCCGCGGCCCCGAGTGTCTCTGACGACCTCGTGGATGGTTGCGGGGCGACTCGCGCGGACGGGCGGAGCAGGGTGGTGGTGTGTCGAGGACACTGCCCCGTGCCGCCGCTGTCGCCGATCGCCGGGTGACCGGACTCTCCCGGGAAGTGCTGGCTGAGTTGGTCGCCGAGCTGGGACCGCGCTGGCAGGCGCGTCAGGACGCACGGCTGGCCGATCGGCCACGCCGGCGGGCGGTCGGGGCCGCCGCCCGGTGCCGGCTGGTGTTCGTCGACCGACTGCTGGCCACCCTCGTGCATCTGCGTCACGGCGTCACCCATGACGTCTTGGCCTGCTGGTTCGGGGTGTCGCGCTCGACGATCACCCGGGCGATCGGAGAGGTGCGCCCGCTGCTGGCCGAGCGCGGCTGCACCATCGAAGGTGGAGTTCCGCTGCGCACCCTGGTCGACATGATCGCCCACCTGGGCGCCAGTCGCACCCAGGACCTCCCTAGTCCTGCGCGATCCGGGCAAGCTCGGTCCGGCCGCCGACGCCGAGCTTGGTGAAGACCTTGTGCAGGTGGAACTCCACGGTTTTCCGGGACAGGAACAGCCGGGTGGCGATCTCGGGGTTCGACGAACCGCCCGCGGCCAGCCGCGCGATCTCCAGCTCCTGCGGCGTGAGTCGGTCCCACTCCGTGACCGCACGGCGGCCGAAGGTCTCCCCCGTGGCGCGGAGCTCCGCGCGCGCCCGTTCCGCCCACGGCAGCGCGCCCGCCCGGTCGAAGGCTTCCGCGGCCGGCCGCAGCGCGAGCCGCGCGTCCACCCGGCGACGCAACCGCCGGAGCGTCTCGCCGTAGGCCAGCCGGGTGCGCGCCTCGTCGAGCGGCCGGGTGGCCGCCTCGTGCGAGTCCAGCGCCTCCTCGAAGCTGGCCAGGTCCCCTCCGGCAAGTTGCGCGGCGCCCCGGTGGGCGAGCGCGATCCCCCAGGGCGTCCCGGCCCGTCGGGCCCAGCCCCCGAACCGCTGCAGCGCGTCGCGCCCGTCCTCGGGACGGCCGGCCCGCGCCGCGGCCTCGACCAGGTCGGGAGTCGCCCAGAGCGCCACTGCCGCATGACTCAGTCCTCGCCCGGCCACCACAGGACCCAGTCTCGCGAGCGCCTGGTCCGGGCGACCGAGACCGAGCTCGAGCAACCCGAGCGCCCAGCCAGCGCCGGCCCGGACGGCGCCCAGTCGACGCGCTTCGGCCTCCTCAACGGCGCCCACGGCGTGCCGTCGGCAGGTCTCCTCGTCTCCCCGCCAGGCGGCGACCAGGGCGAGCACGACGTCGGCCGTGGCCGACTGCTGGCCGAGCTCGCGGGCGAGCCGCACGCCCTCCTGACAGGTTCGCTCGGCATCGCCGAGCAGCCCCGATTGGGCGTAGGAGAAGGCGAGCCGGTTGAGCGTCGTGGCCAGAAGCCCGAGGGCCCCGGTGCGGCGGAGGACCGCCTCCGCTCCCAGGTAGCAGCGCCGGGCGGCCACCTCATCACCGAGGAGCAGCCCCGCCTGCCCGGCCCGCAGCAGCACCAGGGGGTCCTCGGTCCGCCGGGCGGCACTCGTCACCCGGCGCAGCCGGGCGGCGCCGGCCGTCCAGTCCCCGGCCGCGACCTCCGCCGTCCCCAACAGCAGATCCACGACCGGTCCGTCCTCGCCGGCGTCTCCAGGCACCACCTGCTGGACCAGGCGGCCGAGCTCGACGGCCCGTTGGCCCCCGGCGAGCGAGGCCGCCTCGCCGGCGAGCGCGAGTCGGGCTAGGGCGGACGACCGGTCCGGAGCTTCCAGCGCCGCGGTGACGAGGAGCGGATAGGCGGTCTCCGGCGATCCCCCGCTCAGCTCGATGAGGCCACGCAGGCCAGACAGTCCTGCGCGCTGCTCGGGCGCCCGGAGGAAGGGTTCCGCGTCGTCCAGCAACTGCACCGCGCGCGTCGGGTGACCGGCGTTCCAGCTCGCCTCGGCCGCAGCCACCAGCCGCAGGCCGCGGATGTCGGACCGCCCGGTCAGCGTCGCAGATCGGGAGAGAGCCGCCGCGGCGGCGGCGGGACCGGACCGGGTGCGCGCCCGTTCGGCCGACGCCTCCAGGAGATCGGCGACGGCGTCGTCGGGGCTCACCGCTCCGGCCGCGAGGTGCCAGGCCCGGCGGTCGAGGTCCTCCGCGCCATCGAGGACGGCCGCCAGGCAGTGGTGCGCCGCCCGGCGGTCGGTGAAGCCGGCGTCCTGGTACACAGCCGACCGCACCAGAGGATGTCGGAACTCCACCCGTTCGCCGACAATCCGGACGAGACCGCTGGCCTCCGCGGGACCGAACGCGGCCAGCTCGAGGCCCTCCGCCGCGGCCGCTCGGCTGACCACGCCGAGCCGGCCCGTGTCGTCGGCGGCCGCCAGGAGCAGGAGCCGGCGGGTGATCCCCGGCAGCCGCGCCACCAGCGCCGCGAACACTCGCTCAACGCCGCCGCCGACGGGCAGCGGGTCGGGCAACGGCTCCAGCCCGGTCAGCTGCGCCGCGCTCATCACGCTGGGCACCTCGACGAGCGCCAGCGGGTTCCCGCCGGTGCCGGCGACCAGCCGCCGGCGGACGTCCTCGGTCGCCGTGGGTGCCCGCTCAGCGATCAAGGCGGCCGCGGCCTCCGGGTCGAGGCCATTGAGCACCAGCTCCGGCAGGCCTGCGGCGACGAACGCATCCCGGCCGGTGGCGCGGGTGGCGAGGATCAGTCCGGCACCTTCGGCCTCGAGCCGCCGGGCCGCGAAGACCAGCGCCTCCACCGAGGCCGAATCCGCCCACTGCGCGTCGTCCACCAGGCAGACCGCCCCGGAGTCCGCCGCGACCTCGCCGAGCAGCGACAGCAGGCCGACGCCGACGAGGAACCGGTCGCTGCCGCGCCCCGGCCCCAGGCCGAGCGCCCCGCGCAGGGCATCGGCCTGCACGAGGGGCAGCGCGTCGAGCCGGTCGGTCACGGGAGCGAGCAGCTGCTGCAGCACCGCGAACGGCAGTTCCAGCTCGGACTGCACGCCGGCCGCCCGCAGGCAACGAGCAGACCCCGCTCGCTCCGCCGCCCACGAGAGCAGCGCGGACTTTCCGACCCCGGGGTCGCCGCGGAGCACGAGCACCTGGCTGCGCGATGCCCGCGCATCCGCGAGCACGCCGTCGAGGCGGATGCGCTCCGACCGGCGGCCGAGCAGCACCCGGTCAGGTTAGTCCCGCACGACTGGGGAGGTCATCGATGCGATCGCGGTTCCGCGCCCGCCAGCCTGGTCATCGGCACACATCCGACGCCGACGAGGGGAGCCGGCCATGTCGAACCACACCGCCGAAGAGTCCTGGGCCCGACAGCACGACGAGCCGAAGGGCATCGCCATCATCGGAGGCGGCCCGGCCGGGCTGGTGGCGGCCATCGCGCTCGCCCGGCGCGGGATCGCCACCACGGTCTTCGAGCGGGACGCGCACCCCGAGCTGGCCCCGCGCTTCAACCCGGACCGCTCGTACACCATCGACATCACCGGGCACGGCCTGCGGGCCCTGCGACACATCGACGCCACCGGACACTTCGACGACCGGCTGCTCCCGTTCCGGGGCATCCAGTACGGGGGCCGGGTGGTCGAGGACTGGCCGGGCCCGGGATGGACCGGCGCCCGTGGCGACATCCTCCGGGCGCTCGCCGCGGTGATCAGCGACCGCCACAAGGACGCGGTCCACGTGGAGTACGGCTGCCGTGTCAGCGAGGTCGACGTGCTGACCGGAGCCGTGTCGTACACGCCGCCGGGCGGGGAACCGATGACCCGGCAGTTCGACCTCGTCGTCGGCGCGGACGGCGCCGGCTCCGTGGTCCGCGACGCCGTGCAGCAGCGCGTTCCCGGGTTCACCGTGGCGCGGAAGTCGCTGCCCAACTACCTCACGATGATCGCGCTCGATCGGCTCGTCGACCAGCTCGACGAAACCTACCTCCAGGCCCTGGCGACCCGGCCGTTCTGCGTCGCCGGCGCGATCCCCGGCGACGATGAATCCGACAGGCCGCGCTGGTTCTGCGGGATCGGCACCCGCCGGCCGCTCTCGTTCTCCTCGGCCTCGGCGGCCCGGGCCTACCTGCAGCAGCACTGTCCGCGCGTGCTCGACCTCGCCAGTGACGCGGCGGTCACGGCGTTCGCCGACCGGACCTGCTACCACATCGGCCAGAAACTCACGTGTTCCCGGCTGGACGGCGGGCGAGCCGTGCTGCTGGGTGACGCAGCCGGCCCCTTCCCACCCATCGGCCAGGGTGTCAACGCCGCCATGGAGGCGGCCGTCGCATTGGACAGGTGCATCGGCACTGCCGAACCTGGCGCCACCGGCCTGTCCGGGGCGGCGCAGAGCTACACCGCGGCGTGGAAACCGGAGCTGGACGCGATCTCCTGGATCAGCGAGAAGATGCTCTTCGAGAACCGGTTGCACACCCTGCGGGCCAACCTGACCATGCGCTGGGGCATCAACCCCATCGGCCGCGCCAAGAGCGAGGACATCCCGTGGTCCCGAGTGCAGGCGGACGCACGTCGCTGGGGACCGCTGTGGTGGTGACCGCGCCCGGCGGCTCCGACGGGCGCGCTTCGTGTGGAGCGTCGATGATCCGCGCGCCGACACGACCCCGTGCCGACGAGGGGCAGGGTGTCCGTGCTCCGGTGCCGGCTATGTGAGCCTGGGCGTTCCTTCGGTCGTCGACCGAAATGTGTGGTCGATCTGCAGCGCGAGCTGGGTCCGCGAGCTGATACCGAGTTTGGCGAAGACACTGCGCAGATGGGCGTCGTCAGCGGAGGGTGTGGCGGCAAGGGCGGTGTCCACGCGGATCCGAGGCGCGAGAACTCGCCCGATGACTCACCCGCTTCCGCTCATACGCCAACTGCGGTTCGCGGCTCTGCACAGCGCTTCTGCTGCTCGCTGCCCGATAATCCCGGGCGAGCCGATGCGGGTGCAGCCCAGCCGCGTCAGGCATCCGACCAGCGAAGACGTTTGATCCTGGCGTCCTCGTGAGGCTGGCACAGCGCTCACCAGCCCGATGACCTGCCGCCGGCCGCCGGCCGCCGCGAAGGCGACGCGGATGATCCAGCTGGACAGCCGAGAAGTGGGGTAGGTCAGCCGCTGACCGGTGGCCGGAGGGGAACTGGAGGTCGCCTTGACCGACGGCCTCGAGATCCCCGGACCACCGGAGGAACGGCTACAGACCCTGGCCCGACATCTCGGCCGACCCACCGAGGACCGCAGCTGCTTCCTGCACCAACCCCCAGAAAGATCATGGTTTCGTCCAACACCCTTGAGCTGTAGGCCTGCCGTCTGACCGTGGCCGCCGACTGCAACCTCACCGGAGTCATCGGCGATCACCATCCGAGTAACGCCTCTGCCACTCCTTCCATTGGCCTCAAGATGGAGGTTGCCATCCTTCTAAAGATGGATGTTGAACCATTGATCACCGTTGTGTAAGTTTTGGCTCGTCGGCATTCCGCTCTCCTGATGGTGACCTGTTTCGGCGACGTTCAAAGGGTGAACCCGCCTCCGTCACCGCCGCGTCACGCCCGCGCGGCGTAGCGGGACCTACTTGCCCTCGACGCCCTCGCCGCGGCGCACTGGACCACCGAACTCACGCGTCCCCGAGGATCCGCTTCGAGCACAGCATCAGCCATCTCAAGAACTGGCGGGCCCTGTCCCGACACCTCGGCCGACGCGAACATCTGGAATCGATCCTGCCCGCGGTCGCCAGCCTGGTCCCCAGCCAGGAACGAGCACGGCGACCTGACCAGCCTCACCGTCCGCCCAGAGCTCTCCCGTCTGGCACCGACGCGTGATCGAAGAGGCCCTGAACAGATGCACGACGGCCCGCCGCTAACCATGCGCGAGGTTGTTGAAGACACGGCCGACAACGAGCCCATCTCCAGCGTCAGCTCCTCGTGGCAGTCAGTTCGGCAGCACGGAGGACATGTCACACGTCGTCCGCGCTTCGTGACCGACCTCGGGGCTGCTCGCGCCGTTCGCCATCAGATGCAAGCGGTGACTCGCCGATCTGCCTGCTCCCGCGTGCCCGATGCCTGGACTGCGGCCCCGTGGGCCTTCCACCATCGCCGCCATGAGGGAGTCGATGGCGCGGGTCGCGATCGACGGCGGCGACCTGGAGACGGTGATCCTCGGCTCTGGCGACCCCGTCGCCCTCGTGCCCACCGCGCTGACGGCGGACGAGCTCCTGCCGCTGGCCGAGCGGCTGCAGGGGCGGTTCCGGGTCGTTCACTACCACCGGCGCGGCTATGCCGGCAGCAGCCCGGCCACGCCACCCGGTTCCGTGGCACAGGACGCGGGTGACTGCGCACGACTGCTGGCGGCGCTCGGCTTCCAGAGGGTGCACGTCCTCGGTGTCTCCTACAGCGCCGCGGTGGCCATCCAGATGGCCGTGGACCACCCCGACCTGATCCGCACGCTCACGCTGGTCGAACCGCCACCGGTGCACGGCTCCGGGGATGCCATGTTCCGGGCCGCCAACGCCGACCTCCTGGGCGACCGGCAGGCGCGGGGAGCCGAGGTCGCCGTCGACCGCTTCCTCACGCGCACGATGGGGCCCGATTGGCGCGGCCGGCTCGACGGCGTCATCCCGGGCAGCTCGGCGCAGGTGTTGCGCGACAGCCGGACCTTCCTCGACGTCGACATCCCGGCGCTGCTCGCCTGGCCGTTCGACGCCTCCACTGCCACCCGGGTGCGCTGTCCGGTGCTGCACGTCGCCGGAAGCGACCACGGCCCCTTCTTCGACGGGGTCGGCGACCTGATCCGCGCGTGGCTGCCGCAGGCCGACCAGGTGGTGATCGCAGGTGCCGGGCACGACGTCGCACTGACCCACCTCGATGCGCTGCTCGGGGTGCTCGTGCCCTTCCTCGCCCGCCATCGCGTCAGCTGACCATCGCCCCCGAGACTGCGGCGGGACGCGTTCAGCGCGGCGGAAGCGACCGCTACCTCGTGGCCTCCCGTCACCGCCCAGATGAGATCAGCGCCGCCACCGCGGTCACCACACCCACGTCGACGCGTCGGCTCAGCTGCCCCTGAGGCCGCCCTCAGGGGCGGTCTCCCGCTACCGCGGCTGACCCGCGCATGGCCGGACTTCACACCCGTCCTTCGCTTCTGGCCTTGATCCCCTCGGCCTCAGCGGTCAGGTAGCGATCAGTGAGGCGACGGTGAAAGCGTCCCATCACTACGCCCATAGGCGAGTCGACGATCTACAAGGGCGCCGACGGTCGCTGGCACGGCTACGTCTCCGTCGGCTTCAGGCTGGACGGCAGGCTCGACCGCCGGCACGTCAGCAGCAGGACCCGCGGCGTCGTCGTTGCCAAGGTCCGCGAGCTCGAGCGCAGGCGCGACACTGGAACGGTCGGCGAGACGTCCACCCCGACCGTCGCCTGGTGGCTCGAGCACTGGCTCACCACCATCGCGCCGCGCCGGGTGCGCCAGCGGACGCTGGAGAGCTACGAGTCCGCCGTCCGCAGGCACCTGGTCCCGGGCGTCGGCCGGCACCGCCTCGGCCGCCTGCGGCCTGAGCACCTGAACCAGCTCTACACGGCCCTGCTCGACACCGGCTACTCCCCCGCCACGGTGCTGCGCCACCACCGGATCCTGTCCCGGGCCCTCACCGTCGCCGTCCAGCGCGGCCACGTCCCGCGCAACGTCGCCCCGCTCGTCGACCCACCCGCGCAGCGTCCGAGCGACGTCGCCACCGCCCTGGACCTCGGCGAGGCCCGCGCCGTCCTGGAGGCGGCGGCGCACGTCCGCAACTCCGCCCGCTGGACCGTCGCCCTGGCCCTCGGGCTGCGCCAGTCGGAGGCGCTGGCGCTGCAGTGGAAGGACGTGGACCTGCTGGGCAACATCCTCACCGTCCGGCGCAGCCTCCACCGCGTACGGGGTGGCGGCCTGGTGTACGGGGAGCCCAAGAGCAAGCGCAGCCACCGCACCCCGGCCCTGCCGCTGCCGTTGGTCGCCGAGCTGCACCGGCACAAGGCCGCCCAGAACGGCGAACGGATGCTCGCCGGCTCGGAGTGGCACGACGAGGACCTCGTCTTCGCCCAGCCCGACGGCCGGCCGATCGACAAGAAGGCCGACTACGAGGAGTGGACGCGCCTGCTCCGCAAGGCGGACGTCCGCCACGTCCGCCTGCACGACGGGCGCCACACCGCCGCCACCCTGCTGCTCAGCGAGAACGTCCACCCGCGCGTCGTCATGGAGCTGCTCGGCCACAGCCAGATGCGCACGACGATGGACATCCACAGCCACGTCATGCCTGCACCGGCCCGCGAGGCGGCCGACCGTATGGGAAGCCTGCTGCTGCCAAGTGGAACGAGGCGAACTGCAACCACAACTGCAACCAGAGACGACTCAGGCCGCTCTCCCGAGGGAGAACGGCCTGGTCATCGGGGTGGAGCTGAGGGGACTCGAACCCCTGACCCCCACACTGCCAGTGTGGTGCGCTACCAGCTGCGCCACAGCCCCGTACCTCGGCTCGGTCTCGCTCGAGCCAGGGAGAACTGTACATCGCCGGCCGGGCGCCACCGTCGCGGGGGTGGCCGCGCGTCGCGCCGCCGGGGACCGTGCTCAGACCTCGACGCCGCGCTCGGCGAGCCAGTCCACCGGGTCGATGCGCTGGCCGTTCATGCCGCCCTCGTGCACCTCGAAGTGCAGGTGCGGACCGGTCGACTGGCCCCGGTTGCCCAGCAGCGCGATCGTCTCGTCGGCCTCCACGTACTGCCCCGGCTCGACCAGGATCTCGTCCATGTGGCCGTAGACGGTCACGTCGCCGGTCTCGTGGAGGACGTACACGGCCAGGCCGAAGCCGCTGGCCGCACCCGCGCGCACCACGACGCCGTCGGCCGCTGCCATCTCCGGCGTCCGCATGGGCGCGGCCAGGTCGATGCCGTAGTGGAAGGTCCCCCACCGGCTGCCGAAACCGCTGGTGAACCGCGCGCCGTCGACGGGCAGCACCGTCTTCGGCCGCGCCGCCTCCGCGGCGGCCTCGGCGGCGGCGGCCTCCGCGGCCGCCCGCTCGGCGCGAGACGCGGCCACCTCCTGCAGGCGTGCCTGCGCCTCGGCCTCGGTGATGGAGGCCATCGGCATGACCTCGACGGCCTCGTCACCGGTGAGCAACTGGTCCTGGGCCAGCACCGGGGTGGGCCCGGCCGCAGCGTCCGGGGTCCCCGGCAGGCCGAACGCGCCGGCGCCGATGGCCCCGGCGACGAGCGCGGCGAGCAGCAGGGGTGGACGGCGGTCCCGGGCACGTCCCCGGCGGGCGGCGCGCGGGGCGCCCGTGCCGACCTCGGCGGGGCCGTCGGCCACCGCGATCCGGGGGACCTCGACGTCGTCGACCCACGCCTCGTCGACCCGCACCTCGTCGACCGGGACCTCGCCCGTCTCCCCCGCCGCCGGCAGGACCGCGGTCGCCAGGGCGGCGACGGCGACCGGGGACGCAACGGCGACCGGAGCCGGGACACGGAAGTCGTCGCGAGCCGCCCGCGGGGTGGGGAGGACGACGGACGGGCCGGCGACGTCGGGGCGGACCGGGGGGAAGCCGCGCAGCGGGGAGACCTGGCGGGCGTCGACGCGGCGGTGGGCGCCGGTCCGGGGACCGGGCACCGCCCTGTGCGATCCGCTCGCGGGGCGGACCAACAGGTCCGCGTCACTCCGGTGCACGCCCATGCATCTGCCCGTCTCGTGGGAAGCGGGCCCAGGCGAGCCCCGATTCGGTCGCACGCATCCAAGCATCCCGTGACGGCTTCGTGACCATCTGTGCGGCGTGTCGAGGACGGACACACCTTGTGGCGTTCCTCACGCCACGCCGAGAGGGGTTTGCCGCGACCGCGGACGGGGCATATCCGCGCCCCCGGCGTGAAACAGCGCGCGCCGGTCCGACGAGCGCCACCGCAGGGCCTGGACGGCCGCGGGAACGGATCGCCGTCGGTCCGCCGCGGACGACCCGCCGGGGACGTCGCCGGAACACCGGCCGTCGCACCTGCCACGTGCGCACGACGACACCGGCGTGGTCCATGATCATCCCGGTGCGGCCTCCGGGCGCGCCCCCAGCCGTGGGTGCGGCGAGCCCAGGCCGCACCGGCGCGAACACGGCCCGAGCAGGGCCCGAGCAGGAAGGACCGGATGCCTCGATGGCACAGCCCGAGCGCCCCCCGCGGGAGGACCCGCGGGCCGGCACGGCCGCTGCGGTACCGACGGTGCCCGTCGTCCGCATCCGGCCGCTGACCGCCGCGACGCTCGAGCAGCACGGGGCCCGGCTCACCGTCCCCACCTACGACCGCTCGGCACTCGTGCCGGCCGTGGTGCACCTGAGCGTGGGCGGCTTCTCGCGCGCCCACCAGCTCACCTACTTCGACGAGGTCGCCGAGCGGCGGATCTCCGACCAGTGGGGCGTCGTCGGCGTCGGCCTGCGGGCCCGCCTGATGCAGGAGGCGCTCGCGCCGCAGGACAACCTGTACACCGTCGTCGAGCGCAGCCCCGACGGCGAGCGCGCCCGCGTGGTCGGCGTCCTCACCGACTACCTGTTCGCACCCGACGCGCCCGCCGCCGTCCTCGACCGGCTCGCCGACCCGCGCACCCGCGTGGTGACGATGACCATCACCGGCGCGGGCTACCTGCTCGACCCCGTCACCGGCGACTTCACCCCCGACGACGACGTCGCGCACGACCTCGCGCACCCTGGCGCCCCGCGCACCGTCTTCGGCCTCCTCGTCGAGGCGCTCGACCTCCGCCGGCGGGCGGGCACCGCGCCGTTCACGGTCCTGTCCTGCGACAACCTGCACCGCAACGGCGACGCCACCCGCGCCGCCGTCGTCGGGTTCGCCGCCCTGCGCGACGAGGTGCTCGCCCGCTGGATCACCGACCGGGTGGCCTTCCCGAGCAGCATGGTCGACCGGATCACGCCGCAGACCACGCCGGAGGAGCGCGCCACCGTGGCCGCCCGGCACGGCATCGACGACCGCTGGCCGGTGATCACCGAGCCGTTCTCCCAGTGGGTGATCGAGGACGTCTTCTGCAACGGCCGGCCGCCGCTGGACCGGGTCGGCGTCCGGTTCGTCCGCGACGTGACCGAGCACGAGCTGATGAAGACCCGGCTGCTCAACGCCAGCCACTCGGCGCTGGGCTACCTCGGAGTGCTCGCCGGGTACCAGCGCATCGACGAGCTGATGGCCGACCCGGTCTTCGCCCGGTACGTCACCGCCCTCATGGACGACGAGGTCACCCCGCTGATCCCGTGCCCGGAGGGCATCGACCTCGCCGAGTACAAGGCGGTGCTGCTGCAGCGCTTCGCCAACCCGGCCATCGCCGACCGGCTCTCCCGGCTCTGCCGCCGTGGCTCGACGAAGCTGCCGCACCACCTGCTGCCCTCGCTGCGCGAGGCGCTGGCCCAGGGCCGCCCACACGCGCTGCTCACCCTCGCCGTCGCCGGGTGGGTGCGCTGGCTGCAGCGGACCGACGACGCCGGCCACCCGCTGCCGGTGGAGGACGACCGCGGCCCGCACCTGCAGGCCCTGGCGCGCGCCGGTGGCAGCGACCCGCGGCCGCTGCTGGCCGACGAGCCGGTGTTCGGCGACCTCGGCCGCGTGCCCGGCTTCGCCGAGGAGCTCGCCGCCGTGCTGCGCCGGCTCCAGCGGGACGGCGTGCGGGCGACCCTCGCCTCCGCCACCGCCGCCGCTCCCCCGGCGGCCGCCCGGTGAGTGCCCCCCGCACGGCTGCAGCGGCCCTCCCCCGGGACGTCGTCGCCGGCCTCACCGCCCTGCTCTGCGACGCCGACGGCAACCTCTTCCCCTCCGAGGAGCCGGCCTTCGTCGCCTCCTCGGAGGTCACCAACCGCTTCCTCGGCGAGCTCGGCGACGACCGCCGGTTCACCCCGGAGGAGCTGCGCCTGGCCACCACCGGCATGAACTTCCGGACGACGTCGCGGCGGCTGGCCGCCGAGGCGGGCCGGCCCGAGGTCGACGTCGAGCCGTGGGTGGACGAGGAGCGCCGTGCGGTCACGGCCCACCTCGGGGAGCACCTGCGCCCGCACGAGCCGACGACGGCCGCCCTGACCGCGCTGGCGGCGCACCTGCGGCTGGCCGCGGTGAGCTCCAGCGCGCTGGGCCGGCTGGCCGCGTGCTTCACCGCCACCGGACTCGACGAGCTGATCCCGCCGGCGGCCCGCTTCAGCGCGGAGGACTCCCTCCCGACGCCCACCAGCAAGCCCGACCCGGCCGTGTACCTGCACGCCTGCGCGCAGCTCGGCATCGCCCCGGCGGCCGGCCTGGCGGTCGAGGACTCCGTGCCCGGTGCCCTGTCGGCGGTGCGGGCCGGCTGCCCTACGGTGGGCAACCTGCTCTTCGTCCAGCCGGCCGAGCGCGCCGACCGGGAGGCCGCGCTGCGCGGAGCCGGCGTGCTGGCCGTCGTCACGTCCTGGCAGGAGCTCGCCGACCTGCTGCTGCCCGTCCTCGCCGGCCGGGACCTGCCCGCCACTCCGGGAGGAGCCCGATGAGGATCGTCTACAGCAGCTTCCGCGGGCTGTTCTCCGACAGCCCCCGCGCGGTCCACGAGGCGCTCGTGGCCCGCGGCGACGACGTCACCCACACCTGGCTGACCTCGAGCGTCGCCGCGGACGCCTTCCCGACCGGCGTCGAGACCATCCCCTTCGGCAGCCCGGAGAGCATCGCCGCGCTGGAGGCCGCCGACGTCGTCGTCTCCAACGACCACGTGCCGCTGGACTGGGAGAAGCGGCCCGGCGCGTTCTACCTGCAGACCTGGCACGGCACGCCGCTCAAGCGGATCCACAACGACGTCCTGTGGGCGCCCGAGGGCCGGCTGGCCTACCTCGAGCACGACATCGCCCGGTGGGACGCGATGCTCTCGCCCAACCCGTACAGCACCGCCCGGTTCCGCCAGGCGTTCGGCTACCGCGGCCCGGTCCACGAGACCGGCTACCCCCGCAACGACCTGCTCTCCAGCCCGCGGCGCGACGAGGTGCGCGCGCAGGTGCGGGCCCGGCTGGGCATCGGCGAGGGCACCCGCGTCGTCCTCTACACGCCCACCTGGCGCGACGACCTGGTCTTCGAGGGCACCGGCGAGAAGGACTTCGAGTTCCCGGTCGACCTCGCCGACTTCAGCGCCCGGCTGGGCGGGGACCACGTGCTGCTGCTGCGGCTGCACAACATGGTCTCCGACCGGCTCGAGCCGATCGAGGGCATGCCGGTGCGCGACGTGTCCGCCTACCCGGACATCCGCGACCTGTACCTGGCGGCCGACCTCCTGGTCACCGACTACTCGTCGACGATGTTCGACTTCGCGATCACCGGCAAGCCGCTGCTGTTCTTCACCTACGACCTGGCGGAGTACCGCGACGAGCTGCGCGGTTTCTACTTCGACCTGGAGGAGGTGGCGCCGGGGCCGCTGCTGTCGACCAGCCGCGAGCTCGTCGACGCCATCGCCGACCTGGAGGGGGTCACCGCCGCGCACGCCGAGCGCTACGCGCGGTTCCGGGAGACCTTCACCGCCCTCGAGGACGGGCACGCCACCGAGCGCGTCCTCGACCTGTTCTTCCCGCCCGGCGGAGCCTCCGCCGGTGCGACACCGACCACCCGAGGAGGGGACCACAGTGCGCATCGCTGACATCGCGCGGACCGCCGGAGCACGCGGCCGGACACTCTCTGCACGGCCAGGCGCCCGCCCGCGACCGGTCCCCGTCCAGGTGGTCGTCCTGGCCGCCGGGATGGGCACCCGCCTGGGCCGGCCGCTGCCCAAGCCGCTGACCCCGCTGCTGGACGGGCGCAGCATCCTGCACCGCCAGCTCGACACGCTCGAGCAGGTGCTCGGCCCGGGCGTCGACGTCACCGCCGTCGTCGGCTTCCAGTGCGAGCTGCTGATGCAGGCCGCGCCGGACCTGCGCTTCGCCTACAACCCGCACTTCGCGCGGACCAACACGTCCAAGAGCCTGCTGCGCGGGCTGCGGACGACGCGCGAGGGCGGCGCGCTGTGGCTCAACGGCGACGTGGTCTTCGACGCCGGGGTGCTGGAGTCCGTGCTGCCGGCGATCCTCGCCGACGAGAGCTTCGTGTGCGTCGACACCTCCACCGTGGCCGACGAGGAGGTCAAGTACACCCTCGACGCCGACGGCTTCATCGCCGGGCTGTCGAAGACGGTGACCGGCGGGCTCGGTGAGGCCGTGGGCATCAACTACGTCTCCTCGGCGGACAAGGCCACCCTCGTCGAGCACCTGGACGCCGTCGGCGACCAGGACTACTTCGAGCGCGGCATGGAGACGGCGATCGCGGAGGCCGGTCTGCGGTTCCGGCCGCTGGACATCTCCCGGCACACCGCCGTGGAGGTCGACTTCGAGGCCGACCTCGACCGGGCCAACGCGCTGCTGTCCAGCGCGCGCCTGCACCTGCACCCGGTGCTCAGCAGTAGCGACTAGGGGAAGGACCCCCCCCGCCCCCCGCCACTCGCGAGCTCGCGGCGTGCCCCTGCAGGGGGCCTCAGCCGACCGGCTGGGGCTCCGGCGCCGGCCGGTCGGCCCCGGTGCGCTCGGGGTCGCGGAACCGGCGTGCGGCGGCCAGCCCGGCGGCGACCAGCCCGGTGCCGCCGGCCACCAGGACGGCGACCGCGACCCGGGCGAGCACGTCCGGGCCGTTGCTCACCACGTTCGCGCTCCACAGCACGTCGACGTCGGGCAGGCCCTGCACCAGCAGCAGCCACCCCAGGACGACGGCGCACAGCCCGGCCATCACGCCGCGGCCGCGGTGGGCGGCCACCGCCCCCAGCACCGCGACCAGCGCGGCGGTGACCGCCGGCAGCAGGGCCGAGACCACCGCCGCGGCGTGCGAGGACACCGTCACCG
>NZ_JBFNXQ010000119.1:0-15218 GCF_041018925.1 Geodermatophilus maliterrae | reverse complement strand
GGGGGGGGGGGGGGGGGGGGGGGGGGGCCCCCCCCCCCCCCCCGGCGGTGCGGTCAGGCCTGGTCGGCCTGGCGGCGGCGGTAGGCCACCGCACCCGCGGCAGCCGCACCGACGAGCGCGACCGCGCCCACGCCGATCGCGGTCTGCTGCTCGGTGCCCGCGGTGCTGCCGGCGCCGGTCTCCGCGCCACCGTTGGGAGCGGTGCCCATCTGGGCCGCCACCAGCGGGGCACAGGCGGCCGGAGCGGTCGCCTCCATCGGTAGCGACGGGTCGAGGTCGCTCATGACGTCGCCGTCGTAGGCGCCGCTGCCGTCCTTGTCCACGCCGTGCAGGACCAGCACCGCGGTGCCGGCGGCGAAGGACTGCTGCACGTCCTCGGTCACGTCGAAGGTGCGCTCGTAGCTGATCGAGCCGTCGTCGGCCGTCGGGAACCGGTCGATCGCCAGGCCGCTGTCGGGGCTGGTGTCCCCCGAGGTCGTCAGCGAGGTGCCGATGGCGCCGTAGAAGGGCGCCCCCTCGGTGACGCTCACGAAGCCGTCACCGTCCTCGTCGGCGGCGTCGGTCGGGCACTGGCCCTGGGCGGCGATGTGGAAGTGCTGGGCGTGCGGAGCGCCGGCCAGGAAGCCGTCGGCCTCGATCATCACGGTGGCCGAGTTCCCCTCCAGCGTGACCATGCCGGTGCCGGAGACACCGGACTGGTTGAGCGCCACGAGGTCGGCCTGGTAGCTGCCGTCGTGGTCGGCGAGGGCGGGGCTCGTCGTCAGCAGCGGGAAGGCGGCGGCTGCGATGGCGACGGTGGGTAGGGCGAGTGCCTTGCGCACGGTGGCTCCTCAGGAGTCTCGGCTGTGCTGTGGGCGCCCGGGGGCAGCCGCACCGGGAACGGTTCCGAACCGCTCCCGTCGTGCACCGGGGACGCGTCGGTGCGCCCGTCGGCCGGGTCGGGGAGGACCCGGTGGCCCGAGCGGGTCCCCCAGCCGGTGGCGCTGGCTCCCGCGTCGTGTCCGACAGGTGTACGCAGCGACCGGTCACATCGGTTCAGTTCGGATCGCAAACAACCTGATCGGGTGCTTTCGAGTGCCGCGCCACGAGTGCAGGATCGGTCCCGTGGACGTCGGGGCGAACCGGGACCGCCCCCGGGCGCGAACACCGGTCATGTCCCGTCCCCGGCCCACCCCGCCCGCGCCCGCCCCCCGCCGACGGACGGCGGCGCTCCTGGCCACCGTCGCCGCCGCGACCCTGGTCCTGCTGGGCGTCGGCCTGCCCGCGGCCTCGGCGCACGACGAGCTGGTCGCCACGGTCCCGGCGCAGGACGCGACCGTGCCGGCCCCGCCCGCGTTCGTCGAGCTGACCCTGAGCGCGCCCGCGCAGGCCCTGGGCACCCGGGTGCTGGTCACCGGCCCGGACGGCACCCCGGTGTCGGACGGGCAGGCCGGGCTGCGGGACACCACGGTCAGCCAGCCCCTGGCGGCGGACCTCCCGGCCGGGACCTACCGCGTCGAGTGGCGGGTGACCTCGTCCGACGGGCACCCGCTCGACGGCACGTTCTCCTTCACCGTCGCCGGGGGCACGGCCGTCGGTGGCCCCGCCAGGGACACCGCACCGCCGGCGGCGCCCGCTCCCGACGGCACCGTCGCGGAGTCGCCGGCCGCCGTCCCCGCCGAGGCGGCCGCGCCCGAGGACGCCGCGGCGGTGTCCCCCGCCGCCCTGGCGGTGGGCGCGGGCCTGCTGACCGCCGCCGGGGCCCTGGGGGCCCGCCGGCTGCGCCGCCGGTCGTGACCGCCACGGCCCGGACGTCGTCACCCCCGGCGGGAGCGGCGGACGGCGCCGCACCGCCGCGCACCGGCTCGCCGGACCACGCCCGCCCGGACCACGCCCACCGGCGCCGCGTGCCGGCGGGCGCGCTGGTGGCGGCCGGCCTCGGGCTGGTCGCCGTCCTCGTGCTGGCCGTCGCGGTGGGGGGCGGCGCCCGGTCCGGCTCCGCCACCCCCGGGCTCGGCTCGCCCGGCCCGCTCGTCGAGTGGGGTCTGCCGGTGACCCGCCTGGCGGCCCGGGTCGCGGGGCTGGGGACGGTCGGCACGCTGCTGTTCGCCGCCGTCCTGCTCCCCGGCACGCGGGGGGTCCTCCCCGCCGCGTCCCGGCGGGCGGCCCGGGCGGCGTCGGCGTGGGCACTGGCCTGGGCCGCGGCGACGGCGGCCGGCGCGGTGCTGACCGTGAGCGAGCTGCTCGGCGTCGGCCCGTTCACGCTCCCCGCGTCGGCGGTCGGGGTGTTCGTCACCGACGTGGCCACCGGCCGCGCCGCGCTGGTGTCCGCGGGGGTCGGCGTGCTGGTGGCGCTGCTCGCCCGGCGGTGCACCCGCGCGCCGGCGGCCGGCGCGCTGCTCGTGGCGTCCGTGGCGGGCCTGGTCGTCCCGGCCGTCCTCGCCGGTCACTCCGCCGCAGCCGACGACCACGTGCTGGCCGTGACCAACCTGAGCGTGCACGTGGTCACCGCGGCGGTCTGGGTCGGCGGGCTGGCCGCCCTCCTGGCGTACGGCCGGCACCGCGACGACCTGGTCCCCGCGGCGGCCCGCTTCAGCGCGGTGGCGCTGGCGTGCTTCGTGCTCACCGGCGCCTCGGGGCTGCTGGCCGCGTGGCTGGTGCTCGGCGGGGACCCCGCCGCGCTGCGCGCCGTCCCCGGCACCGGCTACGGCTGGCTCCTGCTGGGCAAGACGGCGGGCCTGCTCGCCCTCGGCGTCCTCGGGGTGCAGCACCGCCGGGTCACGCTGCGGTTCCTGCGGGCGGGCCGGCCCGGGGGCTTCCGGCGGTTCGCGGCCGTCGAGGTCGGCGTGATGCTGGGGACGGTCGCCCTCGCCGTCGCGCTCTCCGCCTCGCCGCCGCCCGCCGGCGCCGCCCCGGCCACGGGGAGCCCCGCCGCGGCGACGGCGCAGCCGGCCCCGCCCGGGCAGCCGGCACCGGCGGCGCCCGACCCGATGGCCGGCCACGACCACGGGGAGCTCTCGGTCACCGTGCTGGTCGACGAGGAGCGCTTCCACGTCTCCGCGCCGGTGGCGCCGGGCACGCGGGTCACCGTGCACAACGCGAGCACGACCGAGGTCACCATGACCGCGGTCGACGGCAGCTTCGACGTCGTCGTCCCCGGGCGGGCGCTGCTCACCTTCCCGGCTCCGGAACGGCCCGGCGAGCACGCGTTCACCAGCCGCCACTCGGCCGCGTTCGCCGACGTCCTCGTCGTCGGCTGAGACGTCGGCCGAGTCGTCGGCCCGGTCGTCGGCCGAGCCGCCGGGGGGGTCCCGGGTGAACCGGACGGGCCCCTGACGCCGAACACGGTGTGGCAACGACACCGACCCCGAGGAGCTCCCGTGCGCACCACCCTGGACCAGGACCCGCTCCTCTCCCGCGGCAGGCGGTGCGGGGCCGTCCTCGTCATCGCTGCGACGCTGGGCGCCCTGACCGCCTGCTCCGGTGGCTCGGACGCCCCGGACGCTGCCGCCCCGTCGTCGACCGGGACGTCCTCCTCGACGGGCGGGCCGGCGACCCCGGCCCCGGAGACGCCGGCCTCCTCGTCGCTCCCGGCCGGCCTGGTCGACTTCGCGATCGAGATGCCGGAGACCGAGCTCGAGGCGGGCACCTACCGCATCGACGTGGCCAACGACGGCCGGGCGAGCCACGACCTGGTCGTCGAGGACGCCGGCGGCAGCGAGGTCGCGGCCACCGAGATCCTCACGCCCGGTGGGTCGGGCACCCTCGAGGTGACCCTGGAGCCGGGCGAGTACGCCTTCTACTGCTCGGTCGGCAACCACCGTGGGATGGGCATGGAGCTCGTCGTCACGGTCGTCTGACGGCGCCCTCCGAGGCTCCCGCGAGGGACCGGACGCCGGTCACGGGGTGGGCGCTGCGGGGAACGGCAGCGGCCCTGCCGGTGCTGGCCGCCCCGCAGCGCTTCCTGCCGTGGGTGGTCGCGGCCGGCGCCTCGTCGCCGCCGGCACGGTGGCGGCCCTGCTGCAGTCGACGACCACCGGGCTGTCCGGCTTCGGCTTGCTGACCGTCCTCGCCCGGCGGGGTCAGCCGACCTCGAGCAGGCGCAGGTCCCGCAGGTAGACGCCGGTACCGGCCCGCACCCGGGTCGTGGCCGGCCGCAGCGCGACGGCCACCGGGCGCATCCCGAAGCGCACCGGCTCGAGCCAGGTCGGCCGCCGCGGCAGGGCGGGCCGCCGCAGGGCGTCGTCCTCGATGCCGAGCACGAGCACGGCGGCCAGGAGCGCCATCACCGCGACCGTGCCCAGCGCGGTGGGCAGCCCGGCGTGCTCGGCGAGGAAGCCGATGACCGGCGGGCCGCCGAGCAGGCCGGTGTAGCCGACGGTGGTCGACAGGGCCACGCCCGAGGGCCCGCCGAGCGCCCCGGCCCGGGCGATGGCCAGCGGGAAGACGTTGGCCAGCCCGAGGCCGACGAGCACGAAGCCGGTCAGCGCGACCGGCAGCGACGTCGTCGTCACGGCGGCCAGGGCGCCGGCGGCGGCCAGCAGCGCGCCGCCGACCAGCAGCCGTCGCGTCCCCAGCGCCGCCACGAGCCGGCCGCCGGCCAGCCGGCCCAGCGCCATCGCCGAGGAGAACCCGGCGTAACCGGCGGCGGCCAGCACCGGGGTGGCCTGCACCTGCTCGCGCAGGTGCAGGGCGCCCCAGTCCGACAGGGCACCCTCGCCGTAGGCGGTCGCCCCGGCGATGCCGCCCAGGACCACGAGGACGGCGGTGGGCCGGGGACCCCCCGGCTCCTGCGCGGGCCCGGACGAGGGGCCGGCCGCGGACCAGCCGGCGTCGGCCCGCACCAGCACCGGGCCGATCCACGCCATGACGGCGAGACCTGCCACGGTGACGAGGGCGAGGTGCGCGCCGACCCCGGCCACCGTCGAGGCCAGGCCGCCGACCAGCGCGCCGAGCAGGCCGCCGCCGCTGAAGGCCGCGTGCAGCCCGGACAGCAGCGGCCGCCCCACCTGCGCCTCCACCTCGACGCCGGCGCTGTTGGCCGCGACGTTCACCGCCCCGGTGGCGGCGCCGAAGACGAACAGGGCAGCGCACAGCGCGGGCACGGTCGACACCAGGCCGGGCAGCACCGCGCCGGCGCTGACGACGACGCCGGCGATCGCGGCGGTGCGGCCGGTGCCGAGCCGGGCGCAGATGCCCCCGGTGACCTGCATGCAGGCCAGCGCACCGAGCGACAGGCACAGCAGCGCGACGCCGAGGGCGGTGTGCCCGGCGCCGGTGACGGCACCGACGTCGGGGACGCGGGCGGCCCAGCTGCCGAAGACGAAGCCGTCCAGGCCGAAGAGGACGGCGACGGCGGTCCGCAGCCGGGACAGCGAGGGGGGCGCGGACACGACGGGCGTCCGGGCACGGGAGGGCAGAGGAGAGAGCATCAGGGACCTTCAGGAGAGGGAGGGGGACGCGCACCACCGCGACACGGCGGGCGGGGGTCGGGGGAGCACACGACCTCGGGCGCCGTCCTCCACGGTGCCAGCCCGACGTGGACCGCGCGTGTCCCAGGCGTTTCCGGCGGCGTGAGTGTCCCCACGCCCCCGTCCCGGCCGTCCCGTCCCTGCTCGCCCGTCCCAGCCCCCGCTCCGGGGGCCGGACCGGCGTGGGCTCACTAGGTTCGGGAGCGAGGGCGAGGAGGTGGGCCGGTGTCCGACGGGCTGTACGTGACCGGGTGTGAGCCGGCGACCGGGAAGTCCGCCGTGGCGCTGGGCGTGTTCGAGCTGCTGGCCCGGCGGGTCGGCCGGCTCGGCGTCTTCCGCCCGGTCGTGCACGCCCGTGACGGGGCCGACGGCGTCGTGGAGCTGCTCCTCCCCCGCGCTGCCGCGGACCTGACCGCCGAGGCGTGCCTGGGCGTGCCGTACGCCGAGGTGCTCGCCGACGAGGACCGTGCCCTGTCCGAGATCGTCGCCCGCTACCGGGCGCTGGCGGCGCAGGTGGACCGGGTGCTGGTCGTCGGCTCGGACTTCAGCGAGGCCGCCGCCTCCCGGGAGCTGGCGCTCAACGCCCGCATCGCGGCCAACCTCGGGCTGCCGGCGCTGTGCGTCGTCTCCGGCCGGGACCGGGACGCCGAGGGCGTGGCCGTGGCGGTCGAGGTCGGCCGCGACGCCCTGCGCGCGGCCGGCTGCGAGGTGGTCGCCGTCGTCGCCAACCGGGTGGCGCCCCGCCACCTGCCCGCCGTGCGGGACCGGGTCTCCGGCGGGCCGGTGCCGGTGTACGTGCTGCCGGAGACCCCGGTGCTCACCGCGCCGACGATGGCCGAGGTGGCCCGCGCCTGCGACGCGCGGGTGCTCACCGGCGACGACGCCGCGCTCGGCCGGGAGACCGCCGGCGTCCTGGTGGCCGCCATGACGCTGCCCAACCTGCTGGACCGGCTCGTCGACGACGTCGTGGTCATCACCCCCGGCGACCGGGCCGACGTCGTCCTCGGTGTCCTCGCCGCACACCTCTCCGGCGGGCTGCCCGCCCCGGCCGGCCTGGTGCTCACCGGTGGCATGGAGCCGGCCGCCTCGGTGCTGCGGCTGGCCGAGCACCTGCCCGCCGTCGTCCCCGTCGTGGTGACCGAGCACGACACCTACGCCACCGCCACGCTGGCCGGGTCGGTCCCCGGGCGGATCGGGCCCGGGGCGCCGCGCAAGGTCGACGTGGCGCTCGCGCTGGTGGAGGAGCACGTCGACGGCGAGGAGCTGCTCGACCGCACGGCGGTGGCCCGGCCGCGGGTGACCACGCCGCTGATGTTCGAGTACGAGCTGCTCGACCGCGCCCGCGCCGACCGCCGTCACGTCGTGCTCCCCGAGGGCACCGACGAGCGGGTGCTGCGGGCGGCGGAGCGGCTGCTGCGGCGCGGCGTCGTCGACCTGACCCTGCTCGGCGACGCCGACGAGGTGCGCGCGGCCGCCGCCCGCACCGGGGTCGACGTCGGCGGGGCGCGGCTGCTCGACCCGTGCGAGCCGGACCTGCGGGAGCGGCTGGCCGTCGAGTACGCGCGCCGGCGGGCGCACCGGGGCGTGACGATGGACGCCGCCCGCGACGTCGTCGTCGACGTCTCCTACGCCGGCACGCTGATGGTGACCCTCGGCATGGCCGACGGCATGGTGTCCGGCGCGACGCACACGACGGCGCAGACCATCCGGCCCGCCCTGGAGCTGGTCAGGACGACGCCGGGCGTCTCGATCGTCTCCAGCGTGTTCTTCATGTGCCTGGCCGACCGGGTGCTGGTCTACGGCGACTGCGCGGTCAACGTGCACCCCAGCGCCGAGCAGCTGGCCGAGATCGCCGTCACCTCGGCGGACACCGCCGCGCGCTTCGGCGTGCAGCCGCGGGTGGCGATGCTGTCCTACTCCACCGGGCGGTCGGGCAGCGGCGAGGAGGTCGAGCGCGTGCGGGCGGCGACCGAGCTGGTCCGCGAGCGCGCCCCGGAGCTGTCGGTCGAGGGCCCGATCCAGTACGACGCCGCGGTCGACGCCGGGGTCGCGCGCACCAAGCTGCCCGGCAGCGAGGTGGCCGGCCGGGCGACGGTCTTCGTCTTCCCCGACCTCAACACCGGCAACAACACCTACAAGGCCGTGCAGCGCAGCGCCGGCGCCGTGGCGGTCGGCCCGGTGCTGCAGGGCCTGCGCCGCCCGGTCAACGACCTCTCCCGCGGCGCGACGGTGCAGGACATCGTCAACACCGTCGCCATCACCGCCATCCAGGCCCGGGGGACGGCGGTGCCGTGAACGGCCGGGTGCTGGTGGTCAACTGCGGCTCGTCGTCGCTGAAGTACCGGCTGGTCGACGTCGGGGCCGGGCAGGCCCTGGCGTGGGGGCTGGCCGAGCGGGTCGGGCAGCCGTCGGGCCGGCTCACCCACTCCCGGCCGGGCGAGGCGCCGGACGTCGTCGAACGGCCGCTGCCCGACCACGGCGGAGCGCTGTCGGCGGCGCTGGAGGCCTTCGAGCGCACCGGCCCGCGGCTGGCCGACGCCGGCCTGGTCGCGATCGCCCACCGGGTGGTGCACGGCGGCGACCGCTTCTCCGCGCCGGTGCTCGTCGACGACGACGTGCTGCGCGCGGTCCGCGAGCTGGCGACCCTCGCGCCGCTGCACAACCCCGTCAACGCGGTGGGCATCGAGGTGGCGCGCCGGACGTTCCCCGGGCTGCCGCACGTGGCGGTGTTCGACACCGCCTTCCACGCCACCCTGCCGCCGCACGCGCACACCTACGCCGTCCCCCCGCAGTGGGCCCGCGACCACGGCGTGCGCCGCTACGGCTTCCACGGCACCTCGCACGCGTTCGTCTCCCGCGCCGCCGCCGGGCTCCTCGGCCGCCCGCTGGAGGACACCCACACGATCGTGCTGCACCTGGGCAACGGCGCCAGCGCCACCGCCGTGGCCGGGGGCCGCAGCGTGGAGACCTCCATGGGCATGACGCCGCTGGAGGGGCTGGTCATGGGCACCCGGTCCGGCGACGTCGACCCGGCCGTGGTCGCGCACCTGCACCGGGTCGCCGGGCTCGGGCCCGAGGAGGTCGACCGGGCGCTGAACTCCTCCAGCGGCATGCTGGCGCTGGCCGGCACCAACGACCTGCGCGAGGTGCACCGGCGCGTCGCCGACGGCGACGAGGCGGCCGCGCTGGCCCTCGACGTCTTCTGCCACCGGGTCCGCAAGTACGTCGGCGCCTACCTGGCGGTCCTGGGCCGCACCGACGCGATCGCGTTCACCGGCGGCATCGGCGAGAACGACGCCGTCGTCCGCGCGCGGTCGCTGGCCGGCCTCGAGCCGCTGGGCATCCGTGTGGACGAGGAGCGCAACGCCGTCCGGTCCGGCGGGGGACGGCGGGTGTCGGCCGACGGCAGCCCGGTCGCCGTCCTCGTCGTCCCCACCGACGAGGAGCTGGAGATGGCCCGCCAGGCGGTGGACCTGCTCGGCGGCTGAGGCACCCACCCCTCGCGTGCCCGGTGACGTGCGGGAACGGTCACCCCCAGGGGCCCGCGCCGAGCGTGCGAGGCGTGGGGAGGAGGGTGGTCCTTCAGTCCTCGTCGGTGCGGTAGCCCAGGTTCGGCGAGAGCCAGCGCTCGGCCTCGGCGAGCGTCCAGCCCTTGCGCCGCGCGTAGTCCTCGACCTGGTCGCGGCCGACCCGGCCCAGGACGAAGTAGCGCGACTCCGGGTGGGAGAAGTACAGCCCGCTGACCGCCGCACCCGGCCACATGGCCATGCTCTCGGTCAGCTGCAGGCCGGCGTTCGCCTCGACGTGGAGCAGGTCCCAGATGGTCTGCTTCTCGGTGTGCTCCGGGCAGGCGGGATAGCCCGGCGCCGGGCGGATGCCCCGGTACCTCTCGGCGATCAGCGCGTCCTTGTCCAGGTGCTCGTCGGTGGCGTAGCCCCAGAACTCCCGGCGCACCCGCTCGTGCAGCCGCTCGGCGAAGGCCTCGGCCAGCCGGTCGGCCAGCGCCTCGAGCATGATCGCCGAGTAGTCGTCGTGCTCGGCCTTGAAGGCCGCGACCCGCTCGGCCGAGCCGAGCCCGGCGGTGACGGCGAAGGCGCCCACGTGGTCGCGCAGCCCGGTCCCCTTGGGCGCGACGTAGTCGGCCAGCGACTTGCGCGGGGAGCCGTCGCGGCCCTCGGTCTGCTGCCGCAGCTGGTGCAGCACCGCGCGCACCGTCGTCCGCGACTCGTCGGCGTACACCTCGATGTCCTCCGAGGCGCCGTCCTCGCCGTCCACCCGGTTGGCCGGGAACAGCCCGACGACGCCGTTGGCGGTCAGCCACCTCTCGTCCACGACGCGGTCGAGCATCGCCTGGGCGTCCTCGAACAGCCGCCGCGCGGCCTCGCCGGTGGTCGGGTTGTGCAGGATGTCGGGGAACCGGCCGCGCATCTCCCAGGCGTTGAAGAACGGCTGCCAGTCGATGTAGGGGCGCAGCTCGTCGAGCGGGTAGTCGCGCAGCACCTTCACGAACCGGGTGTCCTGCCCGTGCCGGTGCGCGCAGCCCGGGCCGGTGCACAGGTCGCGGGCCTGCTGCACGAGCATCCGCGGCCGCGGCGGGGTGTAGCCCGACCAGTCGATCGCCGGCGCGGCGGCGCGGGCGGCGGCCAGCGGCAGCAGCGCCCGGCTGTCGGTGCGGGCGGCGTGCCGCTCGCGCAGCGCCTCGTACTCGGTGTCCACCGAGGCCAGCAGGTCCGGCCGCTGCTCGTCGGACAGCAGCGCGGCGACGACGGGCACCGACCGCGAGGCGTCCTTCACCCAGATCACCGGCCCGTGGTAGCGCGGGGCCACCTTGACCGCGGTGTGCGCGCGGCTGGTCGTCGCCCCGCCGACGAGCAGCGGGACGTCGAAGCCCTGCCGCTCCATCTCCGCGGCGAGGTTGACCATCTCGTCCAGCGACGGGGTGATCAGGCCGGAGAGCCCGATGACGTCGGCGCCCTCCTGCTTGGCGGTCTCGAGGATCTTCTGCGCCGGCACCATGACGCCGAGGTCGACGACGTCGTAGTTGTTGCACTGCAGGACGACGCCGACGATGTTCTTGCCGATGTCGTGGACGTCGCCCTTCACGGTGGCCATGACGACCTTGCCGTTGCTGCGCTCGGCGTCGCCGGGCTGCTTCTCCGCCTCGATGAACGGGATGAGGTAGGCGACCGCCTTCTTCATCACCCGGGCGGACTTCACCACCTGCGGCAGGAACATCTTGCCCGCGCCGAACAGGTCGCCGACGACGTTCATGCCGTCCATCAGCGGGCCCTCGATGACCTCGATCGGCCGGCCGCCGCGGGCGCTGATCTCCGCGCGCAGCTCCTCGGTGTCGGCCTCGACGAACTCGTCGATGCCCTTGACCAGCGCGTGCGTGATCCGCGGCCCGACCGGCAGCGACCGCCACTCCTCGGTGGCGGCCTCCTTGGCCGCGCCGTCGCCGGCGTAGTCCCCGGCGACCTCCAGCAGCCGCTCGGTGGCGTCGGGGCGGCGGGCGAGGACGACGTCCTCGATGCGGTCCCGCAGCTCGCGCGGGACCTCCTCGTAGACCTCGAGGGCACCGGCGTTGACGATGCCCATGTCCATGCCGGCGGCGATCGCGTGGAACAGGAACACCGCGTGGATGGCCTCGCGCACGGGGTTGTTGCCGCGGAAGCTGAACGAGACGTTGGAGACGCCGCCGGAGACCAGCGCGCCGGGCAGGTTCTGCTTGATCCAGCGGGTGGCCTCGATGAAGTCCAGCCCGTAGCGGGCGTGCTCCTCGATGCCCGTGGCCACGGCGAAGACGTTCGGGTCGAAGATGACGTCCTCGGCCGGGAAGCCGACCTGCCCGGTGAGCACGTCGTAGGCGCGCCGGCAGATCTCCCGCCGCCGCTCGAGGGTGTCGGCCTGCCCCTGCTCGTCGAAGGCCATGACGACGACGGCCGCGCCGTACTTGCGGCACAGCCGCGCCTGCTCGACGAACTCCTCCTCGCCGTTCTTCATCGAGATGGAGTTGACGATCGACTTGCCCTGCAGCTGCTGCAGGCCGGCCTCGATGACCTCCCACTTGGAGGAGTCGACCATCACCGGCACGCGGCAGATGTCGGGCTCGGCGGCGACCAGGCGGGTGAAGCGGGTCATCGCCGCGACGCCGTCGATCATGCCCTCGTCCATGTTGACGTCGATGACCTGCGCGCCGGCCTCGACCTGCTGGCGGGCGACGGCCAGCGCGGTGGCGTAGTCGCCGTCGCGGATGAGCCGGCGGAAGCGCGCCGAGCCGGTGATGTTGGTGCGCTCGCCGACGTTGACGAACAGGCTGTCGGCGTCGACGGTCAGCGGCTCCAGGCCCGACAGGCGCAGCGCGGGGCGGGGGGTCACCGGCGTCCGCGGCGCCCGGCCCCCGGCCGCGGCGGCGATCGCGGCGATGTGCTCCGGCGTCGTGCCGCAGCAGCCGCCGACGAGGTTGACGTAGCCGTCCTCGAGGAAGCCGCGCAGGATCGCGGCGGTCTCGGCCGGCGACTCGTCGTACTCGCCGAAGGCGTTGGGCAGCCCGGCGTTGGGATAGCAGGACACGAAGGTGTCAGCGATGCGCGAGAGCTCGGCGACGTACGGGCGCATCTCCTCCGCACCGAGCGCGCAGTTCAGCCCGATGGTCAGCGGGCGCACGTGCCGCACCGAGTTCCAGAACGCCTCGGTGGTCTGCCCCGACAGCGTCCGGCCCGACGCGTCGGTGATCGTGCCGGAGATCATCACCGGCCAGCGCCGGCCGCGCTGCTCGAACAGCGTCTCCAGCGCGAAGACGGCGGCCTTGGCGTTGAGCGTGTCGAAGATGGTCTCGACCAGCAGGACGTCGGCGCCGCCGTCGACCAGCCCGCCGGCCTGCTCCAGGTAGGCGGCGACCAGCTCGCCGAAGGTGACGTTGCGGGCGCCGGGGTCGTTGACGTCGGGCGAGATGGACGCCGTCCGGCTGGTCGGGCCGATCGCGCCGGCCACGTAGCGCGGCCGGTCCGGCGTGCGCGCGGTCATCGCGTCGGCCTCGCGGCGGGCCAGCCGCGCCGCGGCCAGGTTGATCTCGTGCGCGAGCTCGGACATGCCGTAGTCGGCCAGCGAGATCGCCGTGGCGTTGAACGTGTTGGTCTCGATCAGGTCGGCGCCGGCCTCGAGGTACTCGCGGTGGATGCCGGCGACCAGCTCGGGCTGGGTGAGGACGAGCAGGTCGTTGTTGCCCTGGACGTCGACCGGCCAGTCGGCGAACCGCTCCCCGCGGTAGCCGGCCTCGCTGGGCCGGTCCCGCTGGATCGCCGTCCCCATGGCCCCGTCGAGCACGAGGACGCGCTGCTCGAGCAGGGCGGTCAGCTCCGCCGTGGCGTCGGGGCGGGGGGACAGGGCGTCGGTCACGGGCATCCTCGGGGGTCGGTCGACGACGTGCGGGGCCTGGCGCAGGAGCAGCGGCGCGGGGCCCGACCTTGTTCCGGGGACCATCCTCCCACCCCGCGCCAGCCCGGCAGGACGGCGTGGGAGACGTAGGCTCGCAGGGGTGATCGACCCGAAGTCCGCTCCCGAGGACCTGCCCCAGCTGAACCAGCCGGTGGTGGTGGTCGCGTTCGAGGGCTGGAACGACGCCGGGGACGCCGCCACCGGGGCGCTCGAGCACCTCGAGCTCATCTGGGACGCCACCCCGCTCGCGGCGCTCGACCCCGAGGACTACTACGACTTCCAGGTCAACCGGCCGACCGTCTCGCTCGTCGGTGGGGTGAGCCGGCGCGTCGAGTGGCCGACGACCCGCATCTCCGTGGCCCGCCCGCCGGACAGCGACCGCGACGTCGTCCTCATCCGCGGCATCGAGCCCAACATGCGCTGGCGCGGCTTCTGCGAGGAGCTCATCGAGCTGTGCCACGAGCTCGACGCGCAGACCGTCGTCGCCCTGGGTGCACTGCTCGCCGACACGCCGCACACCCGGCCGACGCCGGTGTCCGGCTCGGCCTACGACGACGAGTCCGCCCGCGCCTACGGCCTGGAGACGTCGCGCTACGAGGGCCCGACCGGGATCCTCGGCGTGTTCCAGGACGCGTGCGTGCAGGCCGGCCTCCCGGCGGTGAGCTTCTGGGCCGCCGTCCCGCACTACGTCTCCCAGCCGCCCTCGCCGCGGGCGACCGTCGCGCTGCTGCAGCGCGTCGAGGAGGTGCTGGAGGTCGCCGTGCCGCTCGGCGCGCTCCCCCAGCAGGCCGACGAGTGGGTCAAGACCGTCGACGAGATGGCCCAGGAGGACGCCGAGGTCGTCGAGTACGTCCGCTCCCTGGAGGAGCGCGCGACCCAGAGCGACCTGTCCGAGGCCGACGGCGACCAGATCGCCCGCGAGTTCGAGCGCTACCTCCGCCGCCGGGGCTCCTCCCCCAACTGAGCAGGGACCCCGTCTTCCCCACCCGTCGCAGGCTCACGGTGGGGCCCGGAGAGCGGCTGCGCACCAGTTGGGGGTAACGGTCGAGGCGCAGGCAGTGCGGGTGGTGTCCGCGCCGTGCCGGTGCGGCAGCGCCCGCAGTGCACGGGGGACGCCGGCACCGCGCCGCGACCCTCCTGGGCCGGCTCAGGCGGGGCGCAGCAGCGGGGTCATGCGGGCGGCGGCGTCGTCACCGAAGAGCCGGTCGTGCGTGGCCAGCGCGAAGCGGTCGGTCATGCCCGAGACGTGGTCGACCACCTGGGTGACCAGGTCGGCCCGGGTGTCGCGGTAGGTCGGCGGGATGAGGTCCGGGTGCTCGAGGTGGTGGTCGACCAGCCGGCGGATGACGTCGACGGCGAGCTGCTTCTGCCCCGCCGCGGTCTCCGAGGCGTACACCCGCTGGAACATGAACGCCCGCAGCTCGTGCATGGCCGCCAGCGGACCGGGCGCCATGACCACCACTCCCCCGTCGGCCAGCGACCCCTCGACGACGGCGTCGACCATCGCGCCGACCATCGCGCTGCCGGGCTCGCCGAACACCTCCCGGGCGCGGGCGGGCAGGTCCGACACCTGCAGCACCCCGGCACGGACGGCGTCCAGCGCGTCGTGGGACAGGTAGGCGATCCGGTCGGCGTACCGGACGCACTCCCCCTCGCGGGTGGCCGGCGGCGGGCTGATCTTCCAGCTGTGCGCGCGGATGCCGTCGCGCACCTCCCACGTCAGGTTCAGGTGCTCGAGCACCTCGACGATCCGCACACCCTGGGCCGCGTGGTGCCAGCCGCCGGGGACGTAGGGGTCGAACGCGTCCTCGCCGATGTGGCCGAACGGCGAGTGGCCCACGTCGTGGCCGAGCGCGATCGCCTCGGCGAGGGTCTCGTTGAGGCCCAGCGCCCGGGCCAGCGAGCGGGCCACCTGGGTGACCTGCAGCGTGTGGGTCAGCCGGGTGACGAAGTGGTCCCCGTCGGGGTTGAGGAAGACCTGCGTCTTGTGCTTGAGCCGGCGGAAGGCCTTGGCGTGCAGGATCCGGTCGCGGTCGCGCTCGAAGGCGGTGCGCAGCCGGTCCTCCGGCTCGGGGACGGCGCGGCCGCGGGTGGCCGACGAGCGGGCCGCGGCCGGGGCGAGGGCGTCCTCCGCCCGCTCGCGTGCGGCGCGGTCGGTGAGGCTGAACCGCTGGGCGTCGCCACCGCCCAGGGACCGCCCCATCAGCAGTCCTGCAGCGCGACGCCCAGCAGCGCGTCGACGGCGTCGGCGACCACGGCCGGCGCGCCGTCGTCGAGCTCGTCGTCCGGTCCGGCCGCCAGCGCGCGCTCGGCCCACGCGTCGACGACGGC
>NZ_JBFNXQ010000118.1:0-15411 GCF_041018925.1 Geodermatophilus maliterrae | reverse complement strand
AGCAGCGCGCCGGTCAGGGCGACGGCGAAGCCGACCAGCGGCACCCCGCCGTAGGCGGCGAGAGCGAGGAAGGGGCCGTCGGTCTGGCTGAACCCCAGCCGGCCCCAGGGGAAGCCGCCGAACGGCACGCGCCCGCGCAGCGCCTCGTCGGCCACCCACAGCGCCGCGGTCCACAGCGGCCACAGCGGCAGCCGGGAGGTGGCCGCCGTCGCCGCGCCCAGCAGGGCCAGGAAGGCCGCCTGGGAGCCGGCGAGCGCCAACCAGGGGAACGCGCCGACGTAGACGCCGCTCCACGACAGCAGCGGCACGAAGAAGGCCAGCCCGAAGACCAGGCCGAGCCAGGCGCCGGCCCGCGCCCGCTGCCCGTGCACCGCCAGCGCGAGCGCCGCCGTCCCCAGCACGGCCATCGGCGTCAGCGAGTACCCGGGGAACGCGAGCAGCAGGAGCAGGCCGCCGGCCGCGGCCAGCGCGGTGCGCCAGGCCGGCCGCGGGCGCGACCGGGTGCCGTGTGCCGCTCCGGACGCGCCGCTGCCCGGGACCCGGGTGGCGGGGACGGCTGGCGCGCGCACCACTGACCTCCCCGCGACGTCGAACCGCGGGCAGCGCCCGGGCGTCCGGCTGGCACCCGCCTCGACGGCGGCTGCGGACCACCGCGTGGTCCGCCGTCCAGCATCCCACCCCGCCGGTCCCGACCGGGTCCCCGACCGGCCAGGTCGCCCGGGAGTGCGGTCACCGCACCCGGCCGGGCGGCTGGCTACAGCGGCTGCAACGACTCCCCTGCCACGACCAGCGCCCGGCAGGCGGGCCGCTCCCGGCGGTCGAGCACCCCGGACAGGGTCGCCCCGGTGGCCCACAGCGCCAGGTCGGCCGGCGCGCCGACCGACAGCGGCCCGGCCGCGGTCTCCGACCGGACGGCGTGCCAGCCGCCGTGGGTGGCGGCGTCGAAGGCGTCGTAGGGCCGCAGGCCGGCGCCGGGCGTGCGGTGGTCGACGGCGGCGTGCACCCCGCCCCACGGGTCCATCGGGGTCACCGGGGCGTCGCTGCCCAGCGCGAGCGCGACCCCGGCGTCGGCGAGGTCGGCGAACGGGTTGGTCCCCAGCGCCCGCTGCACCCCGAGCCGCTCGGCGTACATCCGGGCGTCCCCGCCCCACGCGGCGTCGAAGGCCGGCTGCACGCTCGCCACCACCCCCCACGCGCGCATCCGCTCGACCGCGCCGGGCCCGGCCATCTCGACGTGCTCGAGGCGGTGCCGGCAGGCGCGCACCGCGGGCAGGCCGAGCTCCGCGACGACGATCCCGACCGCGTCGAGGACCTGATCCACCGCGGCGTCGCCGATGCAGTGGAAGCCGGCCTGGATGCCGGTCTTGGTACAGGCACGGACGTGCTCGGCGAGCTGGGCGGTGCCGAACCGCAGCGCGCCGGCCGTCTCGGGACGGTCGAAGTACGGACTGCTCAGCGCCGCGGTGTGCGAGCCGAACGCACCGTCGCAGAACAGGTCGCCGCCGGCGCCGGTGAGGCCGAGCTCCCGCACCAGGTCCAGTCCGCCGCGCTCGGCCAGCTCACCCCAGTAGCCGAGGACCCGGGGGCCGGGGCGCTCGCGGGCCAGCGCGAGCAGCGCGCGCAGGTCCTCGGCGCCGGACACCTCCGGCCCGGCCATCTCGTGCAGGCTGCCGATGCCCAGGCGCGCCGCCTCGGCGAGGGTGGCGGCCTGCGCGGCGGCACGCTGGGGTGCGGTCACCGCGCCGTAGGCGGCCTGCCGGGCGGCGTGGTGGGCGTCGAGGCGCAGCTGCCCGTCCGGCGAGTGACCGGGCAGCTCCCGCACGCCCGGGACGAGGTCCAGCAGCGCCGTCGAGACCGTGGCCGAGTGCACGTCCACGCGGGCGAGGTAGACCGGCCGGTCCCCGACGACGGCGTCGAGGTCGGCGCGGGTCAGCGCGCGGCCCTCCGGCCAGCCGGTCTCGTCCCACCCGGTGCCCAGCACGATCCCCAGCGGCGCGGTGCGGACCGCGTCGGCGACCGCGGCGACCGCGTCGGCGAGGCTCGACCTCGAGTGCAGGTCGAGACCCGTGAGGGCCAGCCCGGTCGCGGTCGCGTGCACGTGGGCGTCCACGAAGGCCGGGGTGAGCAGCGCCCCCTCCCCCGCCAGCACGCGCCCGGCGCGCGGGGCGTCGGCGGCGTCCCCCAGCCAGGCGATCCGCCCACCGACGACGTGCACCGCGCGGCCGGGGCGGTCGCCGACGGTGACGTCGGAGAGGAGCAGGTCCGGAGCGCCGGGGTGGGTGCCGTCGGGGTGCATGCCACCGAGCATGACGGCGGGCGCGCCTCCCGCCGTCCCCGGGTGGCCGGGCCCGGGCCCCGGCGGTAGGCAGGAGCGGTGCCGGTCGGGGAGCTGTTCACCCCCCGGCTGCGGCTGCGCCCGTGGACCACCGGCCGCGAGGACCTGGCGCGGCTGGCCGACACCTACGGCCGCGAGGAGGTCACCCGCTGGCTCGGCGGGCCGCCGACGGTGGGGCCGGCGGAGCTGGTGGCCCGGTGGGCGGAGATCCCCCGCACCCACCCGTACTGCGGCTGCTGGGCGATCGAGGTCCGCGGCGCCGCGCCGGTGGTGGCCGGCACCGTGCTGCTCAGGCCGCTGCCCGGCGGTGTCGGCGAGGTCGAGGTCGGCTGGCACCTGCACCCCGACAGCTGGGGCCACGGATACGCCACCGAGGCGGCGCGCACGGTGGTCGAGGAGGCCTTCGGCGCCGGGTTGCCCGAGGTCTACGCCGTCGTCCGGCCCGGCAACGAGCCGTCCTTGGCGGTCTGCCGGCGGTTGGGCATGGAGCCCCTGGGGCGGATGCGCCGCTGGTACGACGTCGAGCTCGAGGCCTTCCGGCTCATGGCCCCGCCCGTGGTCGAGTAGCCGGGCTCAGCCTCGCCGGCGGCGGCCGGTCAGGCGAGCGCGCAGCCGCGCACGGCGGGACGTGCGCGCCTTCCTGCGGTGCCCGGCGGCGTCGGCGCTGTCACGGGCGTTGGCCTCCTCCAGCGTGGGTGCCGTGCCCCCCAGGTGGACCGGCAGCCACCACAGGTCCTCCGGGCCCGCCGGCTGCTGCGGATAGGTGCGCTGCGCCTCGTCGAGCAGCGCTTCCATGACGGTGCGGGTGCGGGCCAGCAGCGCCGCGGGCGGCTCCCCGGGCTCGGGCGTGATCGGCTCGCCGAGCAGCACGGTGACCGCCCTGCCTGGCGTGAGGTCGACCGGGCGCTTCTTGGTGAACACCCGGTGCCCGCCCCACACCGCGGCCGGGATGATCGGCACGCCGGCGTCGATGGCCATCCGGGCGGCGCCGGCCTTGAGGTCCTTGACGGTGAAGCTCTGGCTGATCGTCGCCTCGGGGAACACCCCGACGAGCTGGCCGTCCTTGAGCGCGCGGACGGCGGCGTCGAAGGCCGCGGCACCGGCCTTGCGGTCGACCGGGATGTGCTGCATCGCCCGCATGAACGGCCCGGCGAGCCAGTGGCCGAACACCGAGGCCTTGGCCATGAACCGCACCAGCCGGTGCTGCGGCAGCGCGGCCAGCCCGAGGAAGGTGAAGTCGAGGTAGCTCACGTGGTTGCTGCAGAGGACCGCGCCACCGGAGGCCGGGACGTGCTCGGAGCCCCGGACGTCGAAGCGCAGCCGCAGCAACCGGAAGACCACCAGCGCCAGCCGGATGACGATCCGGTAGGGCCGGTCCCGCGGGTCGGTGCGGCGGCCGAAGAGGTCGCCCCGGACGACGTCACGCCAGCTCGCGGTGTACATGGCGGGACGATAACCGGCGCGGACGCGGGTCACCCGCCGGACTGCTCCCCCGTCGACAGCCGGACGGCGGCGCGCACGACCGCGGCCAGGTCACCGATGTCGCGGTGCACCCGCCGCTGTAGGTCGGCACCGGTCCCCCGGGCCAGGATCTCGGCCACGCCCCCGGCGACCCGCGCGGCGTCCCCCGTCTCCTCCAGCGCCGGCGCGACGTGCTCGACCAGTGCCGCGGCGACGTCCGCGGCCGGCGCGGGGTGACCGGTGAGCGGGTGCACCAGCTCACCGGTGGTGCCCGACCGGCCGGCGCGCCACGCGGCCACCCGCAGCAGCTCGCTGCGCACGGGCGGCGCCGCGACGCCGGCCCGCCACTCGCGCGCCGCCGTCTCCACCAGGCCGCGGACCAGCCCGGTGTGCGTGACGGCGTCCTCGACGCGCAGGCACACGTCGGCGGTGCGCACCTCGACGGTCGGCCAGGTCTGCGACAGCCGGGCGTCGAAGTAGACCATCCCGGCGTCGACGATCGTCCGGGTCGCGACGAGGTCGGCCACCACCCGGTGGTAGGTGGCGGCGTCCCCGAACAGCTCCGCGGGCCCCGAGGAGGGCCAGTGGTTCCACGACTGGGAGCGGAAGCTGGCGTAGCCGCTGTCGCGGCCGAGCCAGAACGGCGAGTTGACGGTCAGTGCGGTGAGCACCGGCAGCCAGACCCGGATGCGGTCGAGGACGGCGACGCCCTCCTCGTCGTCGGCGACCGACACGTGCACGTGGCAGCCGCAGGTCAGCTGCTCGAGCGCGGTCAGGCCGAAGGTCTCCGCCATCTGCTCGTACCGCTCCCCCGGTGTGGTCACCGGGTCGACGGCGACCGGCGAGCTGGCGAGGGCCGCCACCCGGGCGCCCACGGCCTGCGCCGCCGCGTCGGCCCGCCCCCGCCAGTACCGCAGCTCCCCCGTGACCTCGGCGAGGTCGGTGCACACGCGGGTGCCCAGTTCCACCTGCTGCTGCTTGAGCTCCGGCACGAGACGACCGGGCGAGCCGTCGCGGCCGTCCTGCCCGGGCTCGGCGCGGTCGTGCTCCGCCGGCGTCTCCCCCTCGCCCCGGCGGGAGGCCACCTCGAGGGCCTCGGGACCCAGCGGCACGGGCACACCCGACGGGTCGACGACCAGCAGCTCCTCCTCGACCCCCACCGTGCGCACCGGGACATCGTGGTCGCGCGCCGACGGGGGCGCAGGGCGAGCCGGTCCGGTCCGCCGTCGACCCTGCGGTGTCGCTGAGGCTTTTTCGGTGCCGCAGGCGCCGTGGAGGTTTTGCACGTTAGTTAGGCATAACGGGTATGATGAGGACGTGAGCCGGAGTTGGCAGCACCCCCTGCCCGAGATGCCGTCCCCGCCGGCGGCCCGGGCCTGGCAGCGGCTGGAGCCCCCCGAGGGTTACACCGTCCAGTGGCGACGCCTGATCGACGCCGCGCTGGAACTGGGCCTCGGACCGGAGGAACTCGCCGCCGGCGGCATGGACGACGTCGCGGCGGCGCGGGGGTGGAAGCCCGCCACCGTCACCCTGTACAGCAAGGTCGCCCGGTATGGAGGCGTCCCCCTGCCCGTGCCGCCGACGCCGGAGCCCGACCCGCGGACGCTGGACCTGCGACCGCTCACCGAGGTGCGCAGCGAGGAGCCCGAGCACCTGCGCACCGTCGTCTGGTGCGCGATCGCCCTGCGGTGGCCGGCGCCCGTGGGTGCCTTTCGCGACCTGCGCCGCGAGCAGGTCCACCCGACGACCCGCCGGTTGCTGGTGCGCACCGACGACGGCGAGTGGTCGGTGCCGGGCGCCCTCTCCGCCTGGCACGCCTGGGAGGCCGTGCGCAACCGGTTCCCGGCGCTGGCGGAGAGCCCGTGGGTGCTGCCGGCCCTGCGGCGGGGTCCCGGCTACAGGTCGCAGGTGGGCGGCCGGCTGTCCAGTCAGGCGCTGCAGGTCACCTTCACCAAACACGCCGTCCGCACCGCGCTGTACCTGCGCGCGACCAGCGCCGGTGCCCGCCGGGCGCGGGCGGAGGCGCTGGCCGCCGTCTACGAGACGCTGTCCTACGACTCCTACCGGCGGCTGGCCCTGGCCGGTGGGGCCGAGCCGGTGGCCGAGCGCGGTGCGGTCCGGGCCGAGCGTGCCGCGCGGGCCAACCGTGCCGGCGGCGCTCCGGGGACACCGGCGGGCTGAGCCCCTCCCCTCCCCGGGCCCGGCTCACCGCAGGCTGAGGCTCACCGCAGGCTGAGGCTCACAGCAGGCTGAGGCTCACAGCAGGCTGAGGCTCACAGCAGGCTGAGCTGCCCCGCGGCGGCCGGGTCCTCCCCCGCCGCCGTGGCGCGGGTCCGGGCACCCCGGGCCGGAGCCGCTCCCCGGTCGCGCACCGGCGGCAGGCTGCCGGCCGGGAACGCCGCCTCGTCGTCGCCGGGCACCCCGGAGGCCGCGGTCGCGTCGACGCCCCGGGCCTGCCCGCCGGAGTGCCCGTCCAGACCGTGCCGGCGCAGCAGGGGCGCCACCCCCTCGGCCAGCCACGCCCGGTACTCGGCGGGGACGTAGGCGCCGCCGCGGTAGAGCTGCCGGTAGCGGCCCACGAGCGCCGGGTGCTCGCGCGCCAGCCAGGCGGAGAACCACTCCCGCGCACCGGGGCGCAGGTGCAGCGGGACGACGGTGACGCCGGTGGCCCCGGCGGCGGCGATGGCCTCCAGGGCGGCGTCGAGGTCGCTCTGCCGGTCGGTGAGCCCGGGCAGGACCGGGGCGAGGAAGACGCCGCACGGCAGACCGGCGTCGGTGACCGCGCGGACGAGGTCGAGCCGGGCCCTCGGCGTCGGCACGCCGGGCTCGAGGCTCGCGTGCAGGTCCTCGTCCCAGATGGCCAGGGAGACGCCGAAGCCCACCGGGACGTCCCGGGCCGCCGCGGCCAGCAGCGGCACGTCCCGGCGGGCCAGCGTGCCCTTGGTGAGGACGGAGAACGGCGTCCCCGAGTCGGCCAGCGCCCGGATCACCCCGGGCATGAGCCGGTAGCGACCCTCCGCGCGCTGGTAGGGGTCGGTGTTGGTGCCCAGCGCCACGTGCTCGCGCTTCCACGAGGCCCGCGCGAGCTCCCGCCGCAGCACCTCGACGAGGTTGGTCTTCACCACGATCTGCGTGTCGAAGTCCCGCCCGGCGTCCAGGTCGAGCCACTCGTGCGTCGAGCGGGCGAAGCAGTTGTGACTGATCACCCCGTTCGCGACGAAGTCGCCGGTGCCCGTGGTGATGTCGAACATCGGCACCTGGAGATGCAGGTCGCGCACCTCGACCACCTTCAGGTCGGCATCGCTCTTGACCGCGATGTCGGTGACGCCGCTCTTGCGGCGGATGGTCGGGTCGACGAGGTGGACGAACCGGAGGTGCTCCCGCAGCCCGCCACGGACCCGCACGGTGGCCAGACCGTTCGCTCGGTGCCGGTCCTCCAACACCGCGTCGAAGCCGAAGGCCGCCAGTGCGGCGCGGGTGCGACCGAGCACCTCGGGGTCGGTGTTGGCGATGCGGAGCGCACGGTGGCTGCGGCTGCCCCCTGCGTCGAAGATGCCGGCCAGAAAGCCGCGCTGCCAGCCCGCGGTCGACTCCTGCGGCCAGGCGACGTGCTCCGCGATCTGGGCGACCGCGGCGGCCGCCGACGTGCGGATCGCCGTCATGGCCTGCCTGGACGACGTGACTGCCGAGAACGCGAACCGGTCCGTGCGGATGCCCAGGTCCGCGAGGTAGGCCTGGGCGCGGTCGAGTCCCTCATGGTCGATCAGCGCCAAGCGGAAGCGGTGCTGGTCCCCGTGCCGCCGGCCCGGGCGCTCGTAGTGGTGGACGCCCAAGTGCCCGTCTCCGCGGATCATTCCGGTGAGCCAGCCCCGGCGGTACTCGGCGCAGGCCGCCGGCGTCGGGCCGGACCGCCCGAAGCCCAGCAGCTGATCGTCCGTCGTCAGGTGGGGGCGCCGCTGCCGCCCGGCCATCGTGCCGACGACGTACTTCCACCCACGCCTGCTGAGGAACCGGTGGTCACCACTGGTGACGATCTCGGTGCCGTCCGCCAGGGTCAGCCGGAGCGCCGGCTTCACGGTGCTCCAGTGCGCGAAGACCTCCGTCTCCACGTAGTGCCGGTACGTTCCCCGCCGCTCCGTCCCGACGATCCGGTCGCCCACCCGCAGATCGGCGATGGGCCGTTGGCTGCCGTCGGCCATCAGGACGAGCGTGTCCCCGGACAGGCAGTACACAGCGATGGAGGCACCCTCGATACGGGTTGATCGTGTAGGCGAAGGGCATCCGCGAGCCCCGCGGAACCGGGTTGAGCGCCGACCGGCTGAGCACCTCGTGCAACGTCACACCCGGGAACTCCGGCACCTCGACGCTGCGCAGCAGACCCCGGACGCTCGGCATCCCGGGCAGCAGCGTCTCGTCCCCGTCGTCGAGGCGCTGGGCATCCCATCGCACCCCGTCATGCGAACACACGTTCGACCGCCTGTCCAGGTGGCTGCTCTGTTCGTCCAGCGGGTTTGTCGATCAATTGTTGGGGATAACGGTCAAGTGTCCGGCGAGGGGGCCGTCCCGTTCCGCAGCGGCGCTCAGAGCGGCGGACGGTCCTCGTAGAAGGTCGAGAGGACGACGGTCGTGCGGGTGCTGACGTTCGCCGTCGACCGGATCTCCCGCAGCAGCGCCTCCAGGGCCTCCGGCGAGGCCACCCGCACCTTGAGCAGGTAGCTCTCCACCCCGGCCACCGAGTGGCAGGCCTCGATCGCGTCGAGGTGGGCCAGCTTGGCCGGGGCGTCGTCGGCCTCGGCCATGTCCAGCGGCGTGATCGAGACGAACGCCGTCATCCCCAGGCCGAGCAGGCGGGCGTCGATGCCGGCCCGGTAGCCGGTGATCAGGCCGCGCTGCTCGAGCCGCCGCACCCGCTGGTGCACGGCCGACACCGACAGCCCCACCCGCTCGGCCAGCTCGGTGTAGCTCGCCCGCCCGTCGCGGGCCAGGGCGGCCAGGAGGGCGCGGTCGACGTCCGGGGCGGCCGCTCCCCCGGGCTCACCCGGGGAGGACGACGAGCTCACGGGGACCCTGGTTGAGCGCGCGCACGCCGTCGTCGGTGCAGACCACGATGTCCTCGATCCGCGCGCCGCACCGGCCGGCGAGGTAGATGCCCGGCTCCACGGAGAAGGCCATGCCCGGTTCGAGCGGCAGGTCGTTGCCCGCGACGATGTAGGGCGCCTCGTGGGTGTCGAGCCCGATGCCGTGCCCGGTGCGGTGGATGAAGTGGTCGCCCCAGCCGGCGGCGGTGATCCGGTCCCGGGCCACGGCGTCGACCTCCTCGGCGGTCACGCCGGGGCGGACGGCGGCCACCGCGGCCTCCTGCGCGTCCTGCAGGACGGCGTACCACTCGGCCACCTCGGGGCCGGGCTCGGCACCGACGACGTAGGTGCGGGTGCAGTCGGAGCGGTAGCCGGTCGCGGTCTCCCCGCCGATGTCGACGACGACGAGGTCACCGGCCTGCACCACCCGGTCGGAGAGCTCGTGGTGCGGGCTGGCGCCGTTGGGCCCGGAGCCGACGATGGTGAAGTCCACCCCGACGTGTCCCTCGGCCAGGATCGCCGCGGCGATGTCGGTGCCGACCTCGGCCTCGGTGCGGCCCACCCGCAGCCACTCCCCCATCCGCGCGTGCACCCGGTCGATGGCCGCGCCGGCGGCGGCGAGCTCCTCCACCTCGGGGGCGGTCTTGACCATCCGCAGCCGGTCGAGCACCGGCGTCGCCAGCTCGAGCACCGAGCCGGGCAGCGCGCGGTGCACACCGAGTGCGTGCTCCGCCCAGGTGCGGGCGCCGACGGCGACCCGGGTGGGTGCGACGCCGAGGCGGGCGGTGACCTCGCGGGCGACCACGGCGAAGGGGTCGTCGGTCTCGTCCCAGGCGTGCAGCTCCAGGCCGAGCGCGCCGGCCGGGCTCGCGTCGACCATCGGCGCCTCGAGCCGCGGGACGACCAGCAGCGGGTCCCCGCTGCGCGGGACGACCAGGGCGGTCAGCCGCTCCATCGCGTGCGCGTCGTAACCGGTGAGGTAGCGCAGGTCCGAGCCCGGGGTGAGCACGACGACGTCCACGCCCAGCTCCGCGGCGACGGCGCGCGCGGCGTGCACGCGGTCGATGGTGACGAGGTCCCCCGCACGACTTCCCACGTCCGGACACTAACCCCGGACAGCGACCTGTCCCGCCCGGCTTTCCCGGACCGTTACCGTCCCCGCCCGTGACGACGATGCTGCTCGACGCCGCGAGCCTCTACTTCCGGGCCTTCTACGGCGTCCCGACCAGCGTGACCGCGCCCGACGGGCGGCCGGTGAACGCCGTGCGCGGGTTCCTCGACATGACCGCCCGGCTGCTCACCGCGTACTCCCCCGACCGGCTGGTGGCCTGCTGGGACGACGACTGGCGCCCGGCCTTCCGGGTCGACGCGCTGGCGTCGTACAAGGCGCACCGGCTGTCCCCCGACGGCGGGGAGGAGACGCCCGACGAGCTCGCGCCGCAGGTGCCCGTGCTGGTCGACGTCCTCGCCGCGGCGGGCATCGTGCGCGTCGGGGCGCCCGGCTACGAGGCCGACGACGTCATCGGCACGCTGGCCACCCGGGCCCGGGGACCGGTCGACGTCGTCACCGGCGACCGCGACCTCTTCCAGCTGGTCGACGACGCCCGCGGCGTCCGGGTGCTGTACACCAACCGGGGCATCGCCGACCTCGAGATCGTGGACGAGGCGGCGGTGACGGCGAAGTACGGGATCCCGGGGCGGGCCTACGCCGACTTCGCCGTCCTGCGGGGCGACCCCAGCGACGGGCTGCCCGGCGTGGCCGGCGTGGGCGCGAAGACCGCGGCGGCTCTCATCAGCGAGTTCGGCGACCTCGCCGGCATCCGCGCGGCCGCCGCCCGCACCGTGGTGCCGAGGGCGCCGCTCAGCGCGGCGGTGCTCAAGCGGCTGCACGCCGGCAGCGACTACCTGGACGCGGCGCCGGTGGTGGTGGCCGTGGCGCGGACCATCGACCTGCCGCCCGTGGACGGCACGCTCCCCCGCCGCCCGGCCGACCCGGCGGCGCTGGCCGCGCTGGCCGACGCGCACGGGCTGCGCTCGTCCCTGGGGCGGCTCGGCGCCGCCCTGGGGTGGCCGGCCGACGCGCTGGACTGAGCCCGCCGGCCGGCCCTGGTCAGACGGGCTCCCAGGTGTAGGCCGCCGAGTCCTCGTCGGTGATCGCGACCTCGATGACCACGTCGTCGCCGTCCTCGGTCGTGCCGGTGCACTCGTAGGTCTCGTCCTCCTCGACGACCATCTCCTCGTCGCAGGAGACGTCGATGGCGACGCCGAAGGTCTCCTCGTACTGGGCGGCGATGTCCTGCTCCGCGCGGGTGGCGTCGAGGACGTCGTCCCCGAGGACCCGCGGCAGGACGATCGCCGCGGCGATGACGACGACGGCCAGCGCGACGAGGCCGAGCAGGAGCCCGGTCCGCGACCTCTTCGGCGGCCGGCCGTACTGGCCCGGCTGCCCGTACTGCCCGGGCTGGCCGTACTGCCCGGGCTGGCCGTACTGCCCGGGCTGGCCGTACGGCCCGGGCTGGCCGTACGGCCCCGGAGGGCCGTACTGGCCCGGCTGCCCGTACGGCGGCCCACCCGGCTGGCCGTACTGGCCCGGCTGCCCGTACTGGCCGGGCTGCTGCCCGTACCGCCCACCCGGCTGCCCGTACTGCCCCGGCTGGCCAGGCTGCTGGCCGTACTCCTCCGGTGGCCCGTACTGACCCGGGTGGCCACCCGGCGGTGGGTTGGTCATCGTCGCTCCTGTCCCATCCGACCCCCGGGGGTCCCCCCACGACACCGCGTCACGGGAGCGGGAGGATTGTGCACCACCCGGCCGGTCCGCCCGGCCCTCCGCGCCCGGGCGTCAGCCGCTGACCGCGACGGCGACGACCCCGCGCCGGACCCGGCCCACGGCCGCCCGGGCGACCGCGGCCACCGACTCGTCGGCCACCTTGGCCAGCTGGTCGAGCACGTCGACGAGCTGGCGGGCCCACCGGACGAAGTCCCCGCCGGAGAGCTCGGTGCCGGCCTGCTCGGCGCCGGCGAGCACCCGGTCGAGGCTCTGCCCGTCGGCCCAGCGGTAGGCCGCCCAGGCGAACCCCAGGTCGAGGTCGCGGGTGGTCGGCAGCCCGCGGTCGAGCTCGACGTCCTGCAGCCGCGCCCGGATCCGGCGCATCTCGCCGATGGCCGCGGCGACCTTCCCGCCGGGCACGGCGGGCTGACCGGGGGTCTCCCGGCGCGCCTCGAACACCAGCGTGGAGACGGCGGCGGCCAGCTCCGCCGGGCCGAGGCCGCGCCAGGCGCCCGCGCGCAGGCACTCGGCGATCAGCAGGTCGCCGTCGGACCAGATGCGGGCCAGCCGCCGGCCCTCGTCGGTCACCCGCGGGACGTCGTCGACCGGCACGGCCTCCGCGGTGTCGGCCGGGACCAGCGGCGCCACCTCCGGCACCAGGTAGCCCAGCTCCTCGAGGACGTCGCAGGTGCGGTCGAACTGCCGGGTCAGCGAGCCGGTGCGCTCGGCCATCCTGCGGTGGGTGGCCTCGGCCTCGGCGACCTCGCGCAGGTACCGCTCGGCGGCGCGCACCCGCTCCTCCCGGTCGGGCAGCCCGTGCACCGGGTGCGCGCGCAGCGCCCGGCGCAGGTCCTGCAGCACCGGGTCGTCGGCGGCCGCGGACCGCTGCCTGACCCGCCGCGCCCCCAGGTCGTTCTCCACCCGGGCGGCGCGCAGCGTCGAGGCCAGGTCGCGCCGGGCGTGCGGGCTGCGGTGGTTGAAGTTCCTGGGCACCCGCACCCGGGCCAGGGCGGCCACCGGCGTCGGGAAGTCCACGCTGCCCAGCCGGCCGGCCCACTTGTCCTCGGTGAGCACCAGCGGGCGGGGGTCGGCCAGGTCGGTGACGCCGGGGTCGAGGACGACGGCCAGCCCCTGCCGCCGGCCCGAGGGCACCCGGATGACGTCGCCGGGGCGCAGGGCCGCCAGCGCGTCGGCGGCCTCGATGCGCCGCTTGGCCGCCGAGTCGCGGGACAGCTCCCGCTCGCGGTCGGCGATCTCCCGCCGCAGCCGCGCGTAGGCGGCGACGTCCCCGCCCGCGGAGGCCATCTCCGCGGCGAAGCGCTCGGCGTCGCGCTCGTGCCGGGCGGCGGCCCGTGCCGGGCCCACCACCGAGCGGTCGGCCTGGAACTGGGCGAAGGAGGAGGCCAGCAGCTCCCGGGCGCGCGCCCGGCCGAAGGAGCCGACCAGGTTGACCGCCATGTTGTAGCTGGGCCGGAAGCTCGACCTGAGCGGGTAGGTGCGGGTGCTCGCCAGCCCGGCGACGACGGAGGGGTCCATGCCCGGCGCCCACACCACGACGGCGTGCCCCTCCACGTCGATGCCCCGCCGTCCGGCCCGGCCGGTGAGCTGGGTGTACTCCCCCGGCGTGACGTCGACGTGCGCCTCGCCGTTCCACTTCACCAGCCGCTCGAGGACGACGGTGCGCGCGGGCATGTTGATGCCCAGCGCGAGGGTCTCGGTGGCGAACACGGCCTTGACCAGGCCGCGGACGAAGCACTCCTCGACGGTCTCCTTGAACGCCGGCACCAGCCCCGCGTGGTGGGCGGCCAGCCCGGCCAGCAGGCCCTCGCGCCACTCCCAGAAGCCGAGGACGTGCAGGTCCTCGTCGGGCAGGCCGCCGGTGCGCTCGTCGACGATCCGGGCGACCTCGGCGCGCTCGGCCTCGTCGGTCAGCCGCAGCCCGGACTGCAGGCACTGCGCGACGGCGGCGTCGCAACCGTTGCGGCTGAAGATGAAGGTGATGGCCGGCAGCAGGCCGGCCCGGTCGAGCCGCTCCACCACCTCCGACCGCGCCGGGGGCCGGTACCGGGGCCTGTGCCAGTCGCGGTCGCGCCGCGACCCGCCGTTGCCGCCGCCCCAGCTGTCCAGCCGCCGCTCGTACTCGCGCACGTAGCGGACCAGCTCGGGGTCGACGACGCTGGCGCCGCGGTCGCGGGTCGACAGCACCCGCGGGGTCTCCCCCTGCTCGGCGGCGTGCGCGGCCGGCCGTAGGCTGAACAGGTCGAACACCCGGCTGCCGACCAGCATGTGCTGCCACAGCGGGATCGGGCGGACCTCGCTGACCACGACCCTCGTGTGGCCGCGGACGGTGACCAGCCAGTCGGCGAACTCCTCGGCGTTGCTGACCGTCGCCGACAGCGACACCAGGGTCACCGACTGCGGGAGGTGGATGATCACCTCCTCCCACACCGCGCCGCGGAAGCGGTCGGCCAGGTAGTGCACCTCGTCCATGACCACGTAGCCGAGGCCGTCGATCGCCGGCGACTCCGCGTAGAGCATGTTGCGGAGCACCTCGGTGGTCATCACGACCACCGGGGCGTCGCCGTTGACGGCGTTGTCCCCGGTCAGCAGGCCGACCCGGTCCTCGCCGTAGCGCTCGACCAGGTCGTTGTACTTCTGGTTGGACAGCGCCTTGATCGGCGTCGTGTAGAAGGCCTTGCGCCCCTCGGCGAGCGCCTTGTGCACCGCGAACTCGCCCACGACGGTCTTGCCGGCACCGGTCGGCGCGCAGACCAGCACGCCGGCGCCCTCGTCGAGCGCCTCGCAGGCCTCCACCTGGAACGGGTCGAGGGAGAAGCCGAGGCCGGCGGTGAAGTCGGACAGGGTCGGGTGCGCACTGCGCCGCCGGGCAGCCGCGTACCGCTCGGCGGGGCTGGACATGCTCTCCACGTTAGGCGCTCTCCGCGTGGGTCGGCGCGGCCGGCCTGGAGTCGACCAGGAGTTGGGGATAACGGTGGAGGTCGGCGGCGCCTGCTCGCGTCCTCCTGCAGCGCAGCGGGTCCTCCCCGGCCGTGCACCACCGGGGAGGACACGCCACGATCAGCTCACCTGATCGTGGCCGCCCCGCGGCCGGTGCCCACCACGCGCAGCGCGCCCGGCACGGCCTCGGCCGTCACCGGCAGGGGCGCCACCGGCTCGCCGTCGGCCCACGTGGTCAGCCCCGCGCCGGCCAGCCCGACCCGCGCGGCCCGGTGCACCGTGACGGCGGGGTGCCCGACGTGCGTGCCGTCGGTCAGCCGCGGGCGGGTGCGCACCAGCTCCCGGCGCGACACCGGCCCCACGACGGTGACGTCGAGCAGGCCGTCGGCGGGATCGGCGGCCGGGCAGACCCGCATGCCCCCGCCGTACCAGGCGGTGTTGCCGACGGCGACCAGCGTGACCGGCAGCGTCCGGGCCTCGCCGTCCAGGGTCAGCGTGACCTCCCGGGGCCGCAGCCGGGCCAGCTCGGCCAGGATCGCGACGTCGTAGCGGCGCGGCCCGCGCGGCCAGCGCAGCCGGTCGGCCCGGTCGGTGACGGCGGAGTCGAAGCCGCAGCACAGCACGGTGGCCCACCACCGCCCCGCGGTGCACCCGGCGTCCAGCGTGCGGACGGCGCCCTCGCGCAGGTCCGCGGCCGCGGCCACCGCGGCGGTCACCGGCTCGGGCGGCACGCCGAGGGCCAGGGCGAGGTCGTTGCCGGTGCCGGCGGGCACGACCGCCAGCGGGGTGGCCGTCCCGGCGACGGCCTGCAG
>NZ_JBFNXQ010000117.1:0-15614 GCF_041018925.1 Geodermatophilus maliterrae | reverse complement strand
GCCACCGGCTGGTGGGGGCTGCTGGCGGCCGGCGTCGTCCTCACCGTCCTGGGCGTGCCGCTGGGTCTGGGGCGCTACGCGGCGCTCGGCCACACGGTCGGGCCGCGGTCGTTCAGCGTGCGCAGCGGGCTGCTGGTGCGGGAGCAGGCGGTGCTGCAGCGGCGGGCCGTCGTCGGCTGGCAGGTGCGGCAGAGCGTCGTGCAGCGGCGCGCGGGCCTGGCCACCGTCGTCGCCTGCGTCGGCGCCGGCGCCGGCGGCTATGCGGCGGTGGACATGGCCGCCGCCGACGTCGGCCCGTTCACCGAGGCGGCGTCGGGCCCGTGGGCCACCGCGTCCGGCGCCGGCGGGGACCCCGTCCCCGCCGGCTGACCGCCGCTGGCCCGTCGGGGCCAGATCAACGGAACCGGAGCGTGTCGATCTCCGGGCCGGGTAGCGGGCCCGCGATGTCGTCCGCTCCGCGGCGCGTCCGCCGCTCAGCCCGGCCCGCCGGTCCCCTTCCCCAGGCCGACGCGGCCGGCGAGCGCCGCGGCCTCGACGCGGGTGGCCACCCCGAGACTGCGCAGCAGCGCGGCCACCAGCCGCTTGGCGGTCCGCTCGGACACGTGCAGCGTCGTGGCGATGTCGACGGTGCTCGTGCCGTCGGCCACCAGCCGCCACAGCCGCCGCTCGTCGCTGGTCAGCCGGTCGGCCACGGTCTGCTCGCCGGTCGGCGCGGAGTCGTCGAGCAGCTGGCGCAGCAGCGACTCGGGGACCACCGACCAGCCGTCCAGCACCGCCAGCAGCGGGCGGACCAGCGTCTCGGGGTCGGCGGTCTTGGGCAGGAAGCCGGCCGCCCCGGCCCGCAGCGCCTCGAGGGCGGCGTCGGCCTCGGCCAGCCCGGAGAGCGCCACGACCCGCACCATCGGGTCGGCCCGGCGGATCGCCGCGATCGCCCGGACGCCGCCCGGCGGCGGCATGTGCAGGTCGACCACGGCGACGTCGGCGTGGTGCCGGCGCACCAGCGCCGCGGCGGCCGAGGCGTCGTCGGTGGTGGCCACGACGCGCACGCGGCCCTCGCTCACCCCGGGCAGCAGCAGGGACAACCCCCGGCTGAACAGCGGGTGGTCGTCGACGACGACCACGTCCACGTGCGTCTGGCGCTCAGTCCCGGCGTCGGTCGACCCCACGACCCTCCTCGTCCGGCCCGTCGCGCGCGGCGGGGCTGGCCGAGCGCACCCAGGAGGTGCCCGTGACCCTGGCCCCCGACACCCCCGTCGCCGACCGACCCGGCGGACTGCTCACCGACCTGGCCCGCGTGCTGCGCACCCACCTCGCCCGCGGCGCCCGCGGACGCCGCCCCGAGCAGGAACCGCTGCCCACGCCCGAGAGCGCGCTCCTGCGGGCGATGTGCCACGACATGCGCAGCCCGCTGGCCTCGCTCGAGGCCGTGCTGCGGAGGCTGGACCGCTCCTCCCCCGACCCCGCGGCCGTGCGCGGCGAGCTGCTGGACCTGGCCCGCGCGCAGACCGCGCACCTGTCCTCGATGCTGCGCACCGCCGACGCCAGTGGCGGTGCGGTGCGCCGCGGCCCGTCCCGGCGGCTGCTCGGCGACGTCCTCCACGCCTCGGCGGCCGCCGCCGGCCTGCCCGCGGACCGGCTCACGGTGGCGGTGCAGGACTGCGCCTCCGACGTGACCGTGGGCGACGCCCGGGTGCAGCGGATCCTCACCAACCTGCTCGAGAACGCCCACCGGCACGGCGACGGCGCCCCGGTGCTGCTGACCGTGACCTGCCGGGGCGGCCTCGTCCGCCTGGCGCTCACGCAGGACGTCGCCCGTCCCGAGCGGGTGGTGCAGTACCTCCGCGGCGACACGCCGCCGGTCGACCTCACCGGCCTGGGCCTGTGGTCGGTGCAGCGGCACGCCCGGGACCTCGGCGGCCGGGTGTCCTGGGCGCTGAGCGACGCCGGGCTGACGCTGACGGTGGCCCTCCCGGACCGCTGAGGATGGCACGAGCGGGCCACCGGACGGCACGGGTGGGCCACCGGGCGCGGGCAGATCCGTGGTGTCACCGCAGCACGCGGTGGCCGCGACGACAGCGCAGTGCCTGCCCGTGCCCGATCCTCCGAGGGAGAGCCCGTGTTCACCCACACCCACGCCCTGCAGTACGAGGCCAAGCCCGACGGCCCCGACCCGGACTTCGCCCGCAAGATGCAGGAGATCCTCGGCGGTCAGTGGGGCGAGATGACCGTCGCCACCCAGTACCTGCTGCAGGGCTGGAACTGCCGGCTGCCCGGCAAGTACAAGGACATGCTCCTCTCGATCGGCACCGAGGAGCTGGCCCACGTCGAGATGATCATCACGATGATCGACCGACTGCTCGACCACGCGCCGCTCAAGCCCGACGCGGCCGACCGCAGCAAGGAGGCCGCCGCCGGCTACGGGCAGCACAACCCGCAGCACCTGATCGTCAACGGCCAGGCGGCGTCCTACATGGACAGCATGGGCAACCCGTGGACCGGCGCGTACGTGACCGCCAGCGGCAACCTCATGGCCGACTTCTACTACAACGCGACGGCGGAGATGCAGGGCCGGCTGCAGGTGGCCCGCATCTACAACATGACCGACGACCCGGGCGTCAAGGACATGCTCCGGTTCCTCATCACCCGCGACCACATGCACCAGCAGCAGTGGCTGGCCGCGGTGGAGCAGCTCAAGGAAGACGGCCTCGAGGGGCTGCCCGTCCCCGAGGCCTTCCCGCTCGACGAGGAGGTCGGCGACCTGGGCTACACCTTCATCCAGGCCTCCGACGGCCCCGAGGCCGCCAACGGCCGCTGGGCCTCCGGTCCCTCGATCGACGGCCGCAGCCAGTTCCGCGCCGCGGCGATCGAGGCCACGGCCGACGGCCCGACGCTGCCCCCGGGCGACCCGCGGCTCTACAGCACGCCGCAGACCGAGGCGCACACCCTGCTGCAGAAGGCCAAGGACCTCCTGAAGTGAGGCACTGACCCTCGCCCACCGCGCCGTCGCCGCGCCGGTGGCCGGGCTCCCGCAGCCCGGCCGCCGGCCCGGCGGGTGCCACCTCCCGGAGGTCCCCCGTGCACCTGCCCGCCCCCGCCGTCCTGCTCACCGTCGTCTACGCCGCGGCACTCGCCGTCGCCGTCGCCACGACCGTCACCGCCCCCGGACCGCAGACCCTGGCCGGTCTGGTGGTCCTCACCGCCCTGGTCGCCCGCTGGGCCGTGCGCCGCTCGCGCCGGTCCGTGCCGACCACCGCGGCCGCCGTCCGCACCGTCGACGCCGCCCTCCCCACCGAGGCCGCGCTGGTCCCCGAGGCCCCGGCTGCCGCCGTCCGCACAGCCTGAGTCGCCGCGCGACGATCAGGGGACCTGATCGTCGCGCGTCCTCCCGGACGTCCCGCGGTCAGGGAGGACGCGCTGCGGTACGGGAGGACGCGGCCTGGACCGGGTCCTGCGACCGCGCCGGCCGTCGAACGCGCGGGGCGCGCGCCCCGGTGGGGACGCGCGCCCTGGTGCCCGAACGCGCGAGGCGCGCGCCCCCGGGAGGGACGCGCGCCCCGGTGGTGCTGAGGCCCCCTCCCGGGTCCCGCCCCGAGCGGAGCGAGAGGTGGGGAGGGGGTCCTTTCAGTGCTGGACGGCCTTCTCCGCCCCGATCCCGGTGAGGGAGCGCACCTCGAGCTCGGCGTTCTTGTCGAGGTCGGGCTTCTCCTTGGACAGGATCGTGCCGAGCCAGCCCAGGAAGAAGGACAGCGGGATCGACACGATGCCGGGGTTGTTCAGCGGGAACCAGTGGAAGTCCACGTCCTGGAACAGCGACGGGGACAGACCCGTGGCCGGGTTGACCGGCGCACCCGACACGACCGGCGAGAAGATGATCAGCACGAGGCAGGTGATCAGCCCGCCGTACATCGACCACAGCGCGCCCTGGGTGGTGAACCGCTTCCAGAACAGCGTGTAGAGGATGGTCGGCAGGTTGGCCGACGCCGCGACGGCGAAGGCCAGCGCCACCAGGAAGGCGATGTTCAGCCCGGCCTGCAGCGCCAGGATGCCCAGGCCGATCGAGATCGCGCCGATCACGACGGCGGTGATGCGGGCGACCCGCACCTCACCGTTGGGCGACACCTTCCCCTTCTTGATCACCGACGCGTAGACGTCGTGCGCGAAGGAGGCCGACGCGGTGATCGTCAGGCCGGCGACCACCGCGAGGATCGTGGCGAACGCGACGCCGGCGATGATGCCGAGCAGCACCGTGCCGCCCAGCTCGAAGGCCAGCAGCGGAGCGGCGGAGTTGACCGCACCGGGGGCGCCGAGGATGGTCTCCGGCCCGACCAGTGCGCCGGCTCCGTAGCCGATCACCAGGCTGAACAGGTAGAAGATGCCGATCAGCCAGATCGCCCAGACCACCGAGCGACGGGCGTCCTTCGCCGTCGGCACGGTGTAGAAGCGCATCAGCACGTGCGGCAGGCCCGCCGTCCCGAAGACCAGGGCCAGCGCCAGCGAGATGAAGTCGAGCTGGGAGATGCTGGTCGCGCCGTACTGCGCACCCGGCGCGAGGACGTCGCGGCCCTCCACGGCGTTGGCCACCGAGTCGCCGAGCAGCGCCGAGAGGTTGAAGCCGTACAGCGCCAGGACCCAGAGCGTCATCACCAGCGCGCCGGCGATGAGCAGCGTGGCCTTGATGATCTGCACGTAGGTGGTGCCGCGCATGCCGCCGACCAGCACGTAGACGATCATCAGCGCGCCGACCAGGACGACGACGAGCGCCTGCGCGGCCTCACCGGTGACGCCCAACAGCAGCGTGACCAGACCGCCGGCGCCCGCCATCTGCGCCAGCAGGTAGAACAGCGAGACCGCCAGCGTCGAGATCGCCGCGGCCGTGCGCACCGGGCCCTGCCGCATCCGGAAGGCCAGGACGTCGGCCATCGTGTACCGGGCCGTGTTGCGCATGAGCTCGGCGACCAGCAGCAGCGCCACCAGCCAGGCGACGAGGAAGCCGATCGAGTAGAGGAAGCCGTCGTACCCGTAGACGGCGATGGCCCCGGCGATGCCGAGGAACGACGCCGCCGAGAGGTAGTCGCCGGCGATGGCCAGGCCGTTCTGGGTGCCGCTGATGTTGCGGCCGGCCGCGTAGTAGTCGGCCGCGCTGGTGTTGTTCCGGCTGGCCCGGAAGGTGATCACCAGCGTGATCAGGACGAAGACGCCGAAGATCGAGATGTTGATCGCCGGGCTGCCGATCGTCGCGTCGGCGGCGAGGACGGTCTCAACCACGCGTGGCCCCCTTGCCGAGGTCCGCACCGGCGGTGCCGGCGCCGGGGGAGGTGCTGTGGCGACCGGCGGCGTACTCGTGGTGCTCGAGCCGCTCGCGCATCTCGTCGGCGATCGGGTCGGTGCGCCGGTTGGCGTGTGCCACGTAGACGTGGGTGATCACGAACGTCGACACGAACTGCGCCAGCCCCAGCAGGATGCCGAGGTTGACGTTGCCGAAGACCGGCGTCGCCATGAAGTCCGGCGCGTAGGTCGAGAGCAGGACGTAGAGCAGGTACCAGGCCAGGAAGGCCACCGTCATCGGGAACGCGAAGCGACGGAAGCGCCGTCGCAACTCGGTGAACTCCGGAGAGTCCTGCGCCTGCCGGTACTCCTCCGGCGTCAGCAGCCGCCGCTCGGCGGGTGGTGTCACGGGTCGCTCCCTCGTCGTCGTGGGCCATGGACCGAAGTGCCGCCATGGTGAGCGGGCTCACTATAGGGCGCCGGGTCGTCCGATTGTGCACAACGGGACGAGACCGTGACCTGACCTTCCACCGGTCGTAACGCCGCGGTAGCGCACCGACGCTGCAATGGGTCATGGGCACGACGGGGACGACCGCACGGTCGACGGGCTGGTTCCCGGTGGCGCGCGCCACCGAGGTCGGGACGACGCCGGTGCCGGTGGGCGCCGACGGCCGCGCGTACGTCGTCGTCCGGCTGCGGCCGGGCGGGGAGGTCAGCGCCTTCCCGGCCCGCTGTCCGCACCGGCTGGTGCCGCTGGCGGCGGGCACCGTCGTCGAGGCCCGCCTGCAGTGCCCGTACCACGGCTGGCGGTTCGACGGCGAGGGCCGCTGCGTGGACGTCCCCTCCCTCGGGCCCGACGGGACGGCGCCGCCGCGGGCGGACCTCACCGTGCCGTGGGCGGTGGAGGAGCGACACGGATGGGTCTGGCTGGCGCCCGAGCGCACCGCCGTCACCCTGCCGCCGGCACCCGCGGGCGACCCGCTGCCGGAGCCGGCACCGGACCCCGAGCCGCCGGCCGGACCGGTGTTCGGCAACCTCGACCCCTCGCTCGAGCACGCCTGGCACCCGGTCGCGCTCGCCCGTGAGCTGCGGCCGGGTGGCTGGCTGCAGGTCCGGCTGCTCGGGCGCACCTGGTCGCTGAGCCGCACCGGGGAGGAACTGTCCGCCGATCCGCCGGCGTGGGGCGTGCGCGAGCGGTTCGGCGTCGTCTGGCTGGCGCCGGCCGAGCCGCGCGACGTCCCCCTGGAGCTGCCCGAGGACGACGACCGGAGGTTCGTCCGCGGCTGGCTGCCGCCCACCCGCTCGCCGGGTCCGGCCGGGCCGCTGGCCGACGCCTTCCTGGACGTCGCGCACGTCCCGTTCGTGCACGCGGCCACCTCCGGCGCGGCCGACCGCGTGGAGCTCCCCGCCCACGACGTCGACGCGGAGCCGGGCGGGTTCACCAGCGTGCAGGAGCGGTGGTGCGACGCCCCCCAGGACCGCGGGGTGGCCACCGGGGAGCAGCCGCTGCGGCATCGGCGGCGGGCCACCTACGTGTACCGGGCACCGTTCCAGCTGCGGCTGCGGCTGGACCTCCTCGACTCGGGGGCGGCGACGACGATCCTGTTCCTGCTGCAGCCCGAGGACCCCGACTCCACGCGCGTCTACACCTGCCTGCTGCTGTCGGCCGGGCCCGGGCAGCCGCTGCCCTCCCCCGACGTCGTCGCCGCCGAGGTCGCCGTCGAGCAGCGGGTCCTCGCCGAGGACCTCGAGCTGCAGGCGCAGATGGCCAGCACCGGCCTGCCGCTGGGGATGCGCGACGAGCTGCACGTGCGCGCGGACCGGCTGGGTGTGGCGCTGCGCCGCGCCCTGGCCGACTTCGCCGCCGCCCGCTGAGGCCCGCCCGCGCTGCGGTGGGGGGACGACGGCGGGGCGGTCCGTGCTCAGTCGACGGTGAGCTCCTCGCCGCACGCGGGACAGCGGGTCGGCGGGTCCTCGTCGGCGAGGCGACCGCAGGCGGGGCACACCCGGTGGAGCCAGCACGCCGGGTCACCGCCGTCGCCGCCCCCGGCCTCGTGCACGGCAGGCCGGACGCCGTCTCCCGGGGTCGACGCCGGGGCCGCCGCGGCACGCCCCGCGGCCGCCGTGAACTCGACGAGCGCCGTCAGCACCGCGTCCCGGCGGTCCCCGGGCACCTCGGCCAGGACGGCCCGCAGCTCGGCCAGCCGGAGCCGGTCGTAGCGGCCGAGCAGGTCCTCGCCGGCCGGGGTGAGCCGCAGACTGACCGACCGCCGGCTGGCCGGGGAGGGACGGCGGTCGGCCAGGCCGGCGGTGACCAGGCGGTCGACCAGCCGGCTGGTCGTCGAGACGCTGCCACCCACGCCCCGGGCGAGCTCGGCCAGCGGCGCGTCGGGTCGCTCGTGCAGCACGGTGAGGGCGCGCAACTGCACCAGCGAGACGCCGCCGAGCCGTGCCGCCGCGCGGGTGGACACCCCGACGGCGGTGCGGACCACCCCGAGCAGCACGTCGTCCACCCCGACCTCCTCGATATTGCAGTATGGCAACAGTTGGCATCCCGCAAGAGCGGTGGGGTAACCGTACGGCACCGCACCCGATGCCGAGGAGGACGAGCATGACCCGCACGCCCCGACGCCGTCGCGCCTGGCTGGCCGCGCCGGCCGCCCTCGCCCTGGCCCTGCCCGCCTGCACCACGGAGGAGCCGCTGTCCGTCCCCGGTCCCGAGGTCTCCGGCGGCGCGGTGGGCCCGGACGAGGCCGTCACCGGCGACCTGTCGGTGCTCCAGGTGCAGCTCGAGTACCCGCTGGACGGGGTGTACGCGGAGGGCGAGGACGCCCGGCTCTTCCTGGGCATCGCCAACAGCGGTCCCACCGACGACGTGCTGGTCGACGTCACCGGGCCCTTCGCCGACGCCGTCGACGGGGACGGCGGGGAGTTCGCGATCCCCGTCGCCGCCGACGACAACGTCTACGTCGGCGCGGAGGGCGCGCCGACTATCACCCTCACCGGCCTGGAGGAGTCGCTGCGCTCGTCCCAGTCGATCCCGGTGACGTTCGCCTTCGAGCAGGCCGGCGAGGTGACGATCGACGCCGTGGTCGCCGCCGAGGGACAGGAGCCCACGCCGCCCTTCGACTTCCCCGACCCCGCCGAGGACCCGACGCCGTGACCGCCGCCTCACCGACGCTCCCGGCCCCCCTCCGGCGCCGGCTGGGATGCTGGAGGGCGTGCCGTCCCCCGCCGAGTCCCGCGACCGGGTCCGCCGCGCTGCCCTGACCACCGCCGCCCTCGCCCTGCCCGCGGGCTGGATCGCCCGCGCCGCCTGGGGACTGCCGACCGCCATCGGCGCCGGCCGGCGCGAGATCCGGCCGACCGTGGCCGGGTCACCGCAGTGGTCGGAGGGCCGGTTCCACAACACCCTGCCCACCCCGTCGGTGCCGCCGCCCAACGCCCGGCGCGGGCTGCTGCGGCAGTGGCACGACGATCGGCACGTCGGGCTGCCCGCGCGGCCGATCCCGCTGGCCCGGCCCGAGCTCCCGGCCCAGGCCGGAGAACTCGCCGTCACCTGGTTCGGGCACTCGAGCGCGCTGCTCGAGGTCGACGGCGCACGCGTGCTGGTCGACCCGGTCTGGGCACACCGCGTCTCGCCGTCGCCGGTGTTCGGGCCGACCCGGCTGCACGAGCCACCGGTGGCGCTGGAGACCCTGCCGCGGGTCGACGCGATCCTGGTCAGCCACGACCACTACGACCACCTCGACCTGCCCACGGTGCGGGCGCTCGTCGAGCAGCAGGACGCGCCGTTCGTCGTCCCGCTGGGGGTGGGCGGGCACCTGCGGCACTGGGGCGTCCCCGAGGAGCGGGTCGTCGAGCTGGACTGGGACGGCGCCACCCGGGTCGGCGACCTCACGGTCACCTGCACCGAGGCGCGGCACTTCTCCGGCCGCTACCTGACCCGCGACACCACGCTGTGGTCGTCGTGGGTGGTGGCCGGGCCGCGGCACCGCGTCTTCTTCGGCGGCGACACCGGGTACACGCCGGCCTTCGCCGGGATCGGCGCCCGGCTGGGTCCCTTCGACCTCGCCCTGCTGCCGGTCGGTGCCTACAACGAGGCCTGGAGGACCATCCACATGGACCCCGAGGAGGCGGTGCGCGCGCACGGCGACCTGGGCGGCCGCGTGCTGCTGCCGGTCCACTGGGCCACCTTCAACCTGGCCTTCCACCGCTGGGCCGAGCCGGTGCAGCGGCTGCTGGCCGCCGCGGAGCGCTCCGGCGTCCAGGTGGTCGTGCCCCGGCCGGGCCAGCGGGTCGACGTCCTCGCCCCGCCCCCGCTGGAGGACTGGTGGAGCGCCGTCGGGTCCGCGGAGGCCGGCGCCGCGGACGACGGCGGTGCGGGCAGCGCGGCGATCGCCCGCCTGGCGGCCTGGCGGGCCTCCCGCGCGGCACGCTGAAGGTCGGCCCTCCTGCCGGGGCCCGCCGCGAGCGACAGCGAGGGGTGAGGGGGCAGGGGGGTCCTTCGATCAGCGCAGGAGCTTCGACATCCGCCGGTCGGCCAGGGGCTTGCCGCCCGTCTGGCAGGTCGGGCAGTACTGCAGCGAGGTGTCGGCGAAGCTGACCTCGCGCACGGTGTCCCCACACACCGGGCACGGGAGGCCGGTGCGCGCGTGCACCCGCAGGCCGGAGCGCTTCTCGCCCTTGAGCATGGCCGCCTGCTGCCCGACCTGGCGCTCGAGGGCGTCGGTGAGCGTGTCCCGCACCGCGTCGTAGAGCCGGACCACCTCGGCGTCGGTGAGCTTGTCGGCCGTCTTGAACGGCGAGAGCCGGGCGGTGTGCAGGATCTCGTCGGAGTAGGCGTTGCCGATGCCGGCGATCAGCGTCTGGTCGGTGAGGGCACCCTTGAGCTGGCCGGACCGGCCGGCCAGCAGCCGGGCGAGGGTCTCGCGGTCGACGGCGAGGGCGTCGGGGCCCAGCCGGGCGATGCCGGGGACGTCGGCCGGCGTCCGGACGACGTAGACCGCCAGGCCCTTGCGGGTGCCCTGCTCGGTGAGGTCGAAGCCGTTGCCGTCGTCCAGGTGCACGCGCAGCGCCAGCGGCCCCTTGCCCGGTTTGGGCGGCGCGGCCGGCAGCCCGGTGCGCCAGTGCAGCCACCCGGCGCGGGCCAGGTGGACGACCAGGTGCAGCCCCGAGACGTCGAGGTCGAGGAACTTGCCCAGCCGGCCGGCGCCGGTGACCTCCAGGCCGGCCAGCGCCGACAGCGGCGGGTCGAAGGTCTTGATCGCCTGGACGGCGGCCAGGTCGGCGCGCGCGACCACCCGGCCGACGGCGTTCTCGCGGAGGAACGCCGCCAGCGCCTCCACCTCGGGCAACTCGGGCACGCGGCCATGATCCCCGCCGCGCCCGCTCCGCGCCGTCCCCGATCGAGTGGACCCGCCGCGCCGGCGGGACGGACGGCGGCGCGGCCCCGCCTTGCCCCGGGCGCCCGCCGTGCCTAGCGTCCGGGCCAGTCGTCGTGGGGGAGGCTCGGACATGACCGAGAGCACGCAGGGCCGGCCGCCGGTGGACGAGACCCGTCCGTCGGCGCCCGAGCAGGACCAGGGCGGCGGACCGTCGGTCCCGACCGACAGCGGCGTCGGCGTGGGCCTCGGCGAGGCCGACACCTTCGAGCCGGAGGAGTCGGGACCCGCCGAGCCGGAGACGGAGTAGCCCGGCCGGTCCCCACGGGGACCGGCCGGGACCTCAGTCGATCAGGCCCGTCCGGTCGGTGACCTCGACGGTCGCGCCGGGCTCGGTGCGGGCCTGCTCGGCGACGGCGGCGGCGACGGCGGGCGTGACCGCCGGGTCGAACACGCTCGGGATGATGTAGTTGGCGTTGAGCTGGTCGTCGCGGACCACCGCCCCCAGGGCCTCGGCCGCCGCCAGCAGCATCCCGTCGCTGATCTCCGTGGCCCGGGCGTCGAGCAGGCCGCGGAAGACGCCGGGGAAGGCCAGCACGTTGTTGATCTGGTTGGGCAGGTCCGACCGGCCCGAGGCCACGACGGCGGCGTGCTGCCGCGCCCGCACCGGGTCGACCTCCGGCGTGGGGTTGGCCATCGGGAAGACCACCGCCCGCTCGGCCATGCCGGCCAGCGCCTCGACCGGCAGCACGTTGCCCGCGCTCACGCCGATGAAGACGTCGGCGCCGACCAGCGCGTCGGGCAGCTCGCCGCGCGTGCACGCGGGGTTCGTCAGCTCGGCCAGCGCCCGCTTGGCCGGGGACAGCCGGTCGTCGTCGGGCGCGAGGATGCCCTCGCGGTCCCACACCAGCACCTGTCCGGCACCGGCCTCCAGCAGCAGGTGCACGATCGCCGTCCCGGCCGCGCCGGCCCCGGCGACGACGATCCGCACGTCCGGCAGGTGCTTGTCCACCACCCGCAGGGCGTTGCGCAGTGCGGCCAGCGCGACGATCGCCGTACCGTGCTGGTCGTCGTGGAAGACCGGGATGTCGAGCTTCTCGCGCAGCCGGGCCTCGATCTCGAAGCAGCGCGGCGCGGCGATGTCCTCGAGGTTGATCCCGCCGAAGCCGGGGGCCAGCAGCTCGACGGTGCGCACGATCTCGTCGACGTCCTGGGTGTCGAGGCAGATCGGCCAGGCGTCGATGTCGGCGAACCGCTTGAACAGCGCCGCCTTGCCCTCCATCACCGGCAGGGCTGCGCCCGGTCCGAGGTCGCCGAGGCCGAGGACCGCCGACCCGTCGGTGACGACGGCGACCGTGTTGCCCTTGATGGTCAGCCGGCGCACGTCCTCGGGGTGCTCGGCCAGGGCCAGGCAGACCCGCGCGACGCCGGGCGTGTAGGCCATCGAGAGGTCGTCGCGGGTGCGCAGCGGGACCTTGGAGGCCACCTCGAGCTTGCCGCCCAGGTGCAGCAGGAAGGTGCGGTCGCTGACCTTGCGCACGGTCACGCCGGAGACGGCGCGCAGCGCGGCGACCATCTCCTCGGAGTGCGCGGCGTCGGCGGCCGAGCACGTGACGTCGACGGTCAGCCCGTCGGACCGCGACTCGACGACGTCGATGGCGGTCACCGCACCGCCGGCCTGCCCCACCGCGGTGGCGATCCGGCCGATGCTGGCCGGGTCGCCGTCGGCGGTCAGCCGGACGGTGATCGAGTAGGACGCCGAGGTCACCGGCCCGCGGGGCACGGCGGCCGGGTCACCCGGCGACGCGTCGCCGCTGGCAGGTGCGGGACCGGTGCTCGTGACGCTGCTCACGGCTCCCCATCCTGCCCCCGGAGCGTCCGCGCGGCGTGGTTGCGGTCACAGTGTTCGCGGACACCGCAGTAGATTGCCTCACTGACTAGTCAGCAATACCGTCTAGTCATGTCAGCCGAGCCCTGGCCCGCCGAGTGGCTGCGGGCGACGCTGCCGCTCTCCGTGCTGGCGGTCGTCGCCGAGGAGGAGACCTACGGGTACGCGATCGCCCAGCGCCTGCAGGCAGCCGGCCTCGGCACGATCAAGGGCGGCACCCTCTACCCGGTGCTCAACCGGCTCGAGCAGGACGGCCTGGTCACCTCGTCCTGGCGCGCGGGCGCGGCCGGGCCGGGCCGCAAGTTCTTCACCGTGACCGCAGACGGCCGTGCGCACCTGACCGAACGCGTGGCCGCCTGGCACACCTTCACCGAGCGGGCCGCCGGCCTGCTCCCGTCCGTGGGGAGTCCCCGATGACCACCGGCACCGACACCTACCGGCGCGAGCTGGTGCAGGCGCTGCGGCTGCGCGACGTCGCGCCCGAGCGGATCGGCGACATCGTCGCCGAGGTCGAGAGCCACGTCGCCGAGACCGGGGAGGACCCGCGCGAGGCCTTCGGCCCGGCGCGCGACTACGCCGCCAGCGTGACGCAGCCACGCTCGCGCGGTTCCTGGGTCTCCTTCCGGGCGCTGATCGTGCTGAGCGCGGTCTGCGGCTGGCTGATCTCCCGCGGCGTCTTCGGTCTGGTCCGCGGCGAGCCGCTCCACGGGCTGCCCGCCGGGGTCGTGCTGGGCATCGGATGGCTGCTGTGGGTGCCGCCGGTGCTCGCGCAGGCGCGCCGGAACGCGCCGGTCCCCGACCCGCGCACCGGGCGTCGCCTCACTCCCGGCCGAGCACGGGTCGTCCTGGTCATGACCGTGTTCCTGGCAGCGCTCATGGCACTGACCTGGCTGCTCGCCCTCCTGACCGTCTGAGCCGGGCTCAGCGGGTCGGCCGGGAGGCGACGTCAGCCGGACGGGCTCGCCGCCTGCCGTTCCGCGCGGGCCTTGATCCCGGCGCAGAACTGGCGGAACGAGGGGTTGAGGTCGGGGGTGGCGCGCTCGGTCACCCAGGCCAGCGGGCCGGTCTGGTCCTCGCGGACGGTCAGCACCGTCGACCCGTCCTCCTGCGCGTCCAGGCCGTACGTGCGCTCGATGACCGCCAGCCCGAACGGCAGCCCGCCGCGCCAGCGCATCGCCTCCCGCGGCCGGAGCTCGGTCACGGTGACGGTGAACGGCCGGCTGCGGATCATGGTCGCGTAGAGGGTGAGCCGCTCGCCGAGGGCGACCCGGCCCTCGACCCGGTCGACGCCGGAGTCCCAGTCCCGCCAGCTGCCGACGTCGACCAGGTGCCGCCAGACCTCCTCCGCGCTCGCGTCGATGCGCGTGACCGCCTCGTAGCTCCTCATCGTTCCCCTCCTGTGGGCCCGCTCCGCAGTCTGCTCCGGGTCAGCGGGCCGGGCCAGGGCTCAGCGGGCGGGTCCGCGCAGCCGCGGCGGCGCGGCGACGTCGGCCCGTGCAGGCTCGGTCGCCCAGGCCACCAGCCCGGCGACGTCGAGACCGTGCGGCGGCGCGTCCGCGTAGGGTGCCACATTGCCGGCACCGCGCTCCAGCAGCCGGGCCGCGCCCCGGGCGTTGCCCCGGGCGGCGTGGGTCAGCCCCACGGCCAGCTGGGCCAGTCCGCGCCACAGCTGCCGCTCGCGCTCCGGCGCGGACCTCCAGGCGTCCTCCAGCACCTCGTGGGCGTGGAAGGGGCGGCCGGCGTCGAGCAGCCGCTGGGCCTCGGCCAGCGCCTCGTCCGGCGTCCGCGGCACGCCCTCCGGCGCCCGCTCCTCCCCCTGCGCGCCGTGCGGCAGCGGGCGGCCCAGCGCGTCGCGCGGGCGGGCGTTGCGCGCTCGCCCCTCGGCGTCGCGGTCGCGGGGGTGATCCACCGGGGGATCCTCCCGCGAACACCTCCGGACGGCACGGGACCGGCCGCCCGCAGGGGTTGTCACCGGCGCCGTGACGTGCATTGATGGAGACGAGGACGGCCCCGCACGAGGAGTCGCCCCCGCACCGACCCGCGGTCGACGTCGACCGGTCCGGACCTGGAGGGGGGTGGGCCCCGTGGCGCCTGCCGTGGAGGAGCGCACGGCGCTCGACCTGGACGCCGCCGTCACCGCCGTCACCGCCGCCGCGCTGCGACCGGGGCCCCTGGGGAGGGTGGGGCTGGAGCTCGAGGCGCACCTGGTCGACCTCGACGCCCCCGCCGTCCGCGTGTCCTGGACCCGGGTGACCGCCGTCCTGCAGTCGCTGCCGCCGCTGCCGGGCGGCAGCCGGGTGACCCTCGAGCCGGGCGGGCAGGTGGAGCTCTCCGGGCCGCCGGTGCCCGACGCGGGCAGCGCGGTCGCCGCGCTGCGTGCCGACCGCGCCGTCGTCGCCGCCGTCCTGGCCGGCGCCCGGCTGGGCCTGGCGCCGGTGGGCACCGACCCGCTGCGGCCGCCGGCACGGGTGTGCCCGGCGCCGCGCTACCGCGCCATGGAGCGGCACTTCGCCGCCGTCGGCTGCGGCCGGCCGGGCACGGCGATGATGACCGCCACCGCGTCGCTGCAGGTCAACCTGGACGCCGGCCCGCCCGGCGGGTGGAGCCGCCGCGTGGCGCTGGCCCACCAGCTCGGCCCGGTGCTGGTGGCGGTCTCGGCCTGCTCCCCGCTGCTCGGCGGGTCCACCACCGGCCGGCGCTCGTCGCGGCAGCACGTGTGGGGCGCGCTCGACCAGGCCCGCTGCGGTCCCCTGCTCGGCGGCGCCGACCCGGCCGGCGAGTGGGCGGCCTACGCCCTGTCCGCGCCGGTGATGCTCGTGCACGACCCCGACACCGGCCAGGCCGAGCCCGTGCTCACGCGCACCTCCTTCGCCGACTGGGTGACCGGTGCGGGTCCGCTGGCCGGGCGCCGGCCGACGGAGGCCGACCTCGACTACCACCTGTCCACGCTGTTCCCGCCGGTGCGCCCCCGCGGCTACCTGGAGATCCGCTACCTCGACGCCGCCCCCGAGCCCTGGTGGCCGGCGCTGGCCGCGGTCACCGCCGCGCTCCTCGACGACCCGGTCGCCGCCGACGCC